>NZ_CP016808.1:1832500-2000000 GCF_002741035.1 Paenibacillus sp. BIHB 4019
GTATTCATCATTGAACCGCCCTCCATTCCGACCAGCTCTTGCAAGCTCTTTTGGCGGTGCGGAGCAAAGAGTCATATCGCTTTTCAGCTGTAATAATGGCGTATATCGCATAATCAATTTGATCTTTGCCCAGAGCATAGTCAAAAAAACGATTTGCATTTTCCCATTCCAGATGGGCCTCATAAATTTCCTGGCGCAGCCGGTCGGTCCACTGCAGGGCATCCATCTCCCCCTGTGCCCCATTAGCCAACTTTTCCTCCGCTGTCTTGCTGCCGATTCTCCATTTATTGAGCTGCTTCATTCCCTCATGACCTCCCGCTTGTCCATTCAAAAGCCAAGGCTGCCTTTATTCCATATATAAGCGGGGAGCCTTGCAAATAGAACTAGCACCGAGATCATTCAGCCACAGCAGCCTCCTAAACGAAAAGGCAATGCGCTATACCTGCCCAATATATACTTCATATAAAAAAAGCTGCCCCTATCGTTTTGAACGATAAGAACAGCTTTGCCTACCTTTAACCCAGCTCTCTGCGGCCTTCCAGTGCTTTGGACAGCGTAACTTCATCGGCATATTCCAAATCGCCGCCAACCGGCAAGCCGTGAGCGATTCGCGTGACCCGTATGCCAAAAGGTTTCACAAGCCGCGATATATACATAGCGGTTGCTTCTCCTTCGACATTCGGATTGGTCGCCAGAATAAGTTCCTGTACTCGCTCATCACTGAGGCGGCGCAGCAGCTCGGCAATTTTGATCTGATCCGGTCCAATTCCCTCCATAGGAGAAATCGCCCCTTGCAGCACGTGATAATGCCCCATGAACTCCTTCGTCCGCTCCATCGCCACCAAATCTTTCGATTCTTGTACGACGCAAATGACGGAGTTGTCCCTGAGCTTATCTTGGCAAATACGGCAAGGGTCCGTATCGGTTATATTACAGCAGATGGAGCAATAAGTCAGATTGCGCTTCACGCTCACGAGCGCTTTAGCAAAATCAATGACATCGTCTTCCTTCATGCGAAGCACATAGAAAGCCAGTCTTGCAGCTGTTTTCGGTCCAATACCCGGCAGCCTGGTGAAACTGTCAATCAACTTCGCTATCGGTTCGGGATAATGCAACAGGTGTAGCTCCTTTCAAATCAGAACGAGCTGCGGCTTGTTTTTAGAACAAGCCCGGGATTTTCATGCCACCTGTAAATTTGCCCATGTCCTGGTTCGCGACATCGTCCACTTTTGACAAGGCATCGTTTACAGCTGTAATAATCAAATCCTGCAGCATTTCAACATCTTCCGGATCGACAGCTTCCGGTTTAATTGTAATATCAAGAACTTTTTTGTGCCCGTTTACGGTAACGTTAACTACGCCGCCGCCTGCTGTGCCTTCAACGGTTTTGTGGACAAGCTCTTCCTGCGCTTTCATCATTTGCTCTTGCATCTTCTTCACTTGCTTCATCATTTGATTCATATTGTTCATTATAATCACCTCTTATTTATAGTTAAAAATCCTCTTTCACAACGACGAGCTCTTCACCGAAAAGCTTTACCGCTTCTTCTACCCATTTAGGCTGGGCTGGTGCTGCATCCGGCATATCCGATTGCAGTTCAAACGCTTCATCCGGCGTTGCTGAACCATTATCGGTGGCCGATTGCCATTCTTTAATCATAACCGTTGCAAGCTGAAGCGGCTGCCCAAACACACTTTGCATAACCCGCTCAATAATTTCTTTATGCGTCGGCTTCTCCGTTGTTTCTCGGTGCATCGTATTTTTAAAAGCAACCAATACATTGCCATCCACAACGGATACCGGCTCGCCATCCATCAACCACGCATGAACCGTGATCTTGGTTTCCTTCACCCGCTGCAGCAGCTCGCTCCACTTCATGCGAACTTGCCCCGTTTCACTGCTGCCAGCAGCGGATAAATAAGGCCCCAGCTTAACTGGCGTCCGAACAGATACCGAGTTAGAGCCGCCGCTGCGGTTATTAAAGGCAGGACGATTGCCATTCGCCCCGGCCCGAGCCGCTGCGCCGCTGGCAGACGCTCCTCCGCCAGCAACTGGAACGCCATTTTGCAGCAGCTGCTCCAGCTTATGCTCAAGCTGCTCCACCTGCTGGCGCAGACGGCCCACCTCTGCGGAAGAACTCGCCGTACCACCAGATGGCTGGGCAGCGTCCCCCGCAGATGCGCTTTCGCGGCTATCGCTGATGGTGCAAATTTTCATCAACGCGACTTCAAACAGCGTCTGCGATTGAGCGGCATGCTTCATTTCGGATTGATAGCTGTTCAGCGTATCAATCATGCGAAACAGGCGGTCCGGCGTAAAAGCATCCGCCATTGCCTGGAAGCGTTCTGCATCAACGACGCGTTCCGTCGCCGCTCCGCCTTGCGGGGCAAGCTTGAGCACAAGCAAATCCCTGAAATAATAAATCAGGTTTTCCATGCACTTATCCGCGCTTTTGCCCGCTTGCGTCAAGCTTTCGACAAGCGGCATCACAGCGCCAACATCCCGGTCGCGAACCGCTTCCGCCAGCTCGTAGAACTGGTCGGCCGCCATTCCGCCCGTCACATCGACAGCGCCGTCGAGCGTAATGCTTCCGCCTCCAAAAGCTGCTACCTGCTCCAGCAGGCTGATCGCGTCACGCATGCCGCCTTCTGACAGCCTTGCAATATAAGCAATCGCATCATCTTCGGCGGTAATGCCTTCTTCCTTGCAAATCTCATGAAGCCGCTCCGATTGCTCTGCAAGCGACACCTGCCGAAAATCAAAACGCTGGCAGCGAGAAATAATCGTAGCAGGAAGCTTATGCGGTTCAGTTGTTGCTAATATAAAGATAACATGTGCAGGCGGCTCTTCCAATGTTTTGAGCAAAGCATTGAATGCCTCTGAAGTAAGCATGTGCACCTCATCAATAATGTACACTTTATATCTCACTTCAGATGGGGCGTAGCGCACCTTATCCCGAATATCGCGAATTTCGTCGATGCCCCGGTTGGAGGCAGCGTCAATCTCCACGACATCCATAATATGACCAGCTGTAATACCGCGGCATGCGTCGCATTCATTGCAGGGCTCCACTGCCGGGCCGGATTCACAATTGACTGCTTTCGCCAATACCTTAGCTGTCGTCGTCTTCCCCGTCCCCCGGGGACCGTTGAACAAATAGGCATGCGAAACGCGATCCTCTTTTATCGCATTTTGCAGCGTCTGCACAATATGCTGTTGTCCCACCATGTCCCGAAACGTCTGGGGACGCCAGGCACGGTACAAGGCAATATGAGTCACATGGACCGTTCCCTTCTTGTTTCCTTACAGGAATTCTGCAAAAATACTCTATAATACTCTATCTCTTATTATACATCATCAAAGCCTCAAGCCAAACAAAAAACACCCGCAGCACCATTCGAGTTCATCGAAAAGCGTCGCCGGTGTCTGTTAACATCCGTAATATAAAACTTTAATACCGTGCACCTGCCCTTGATTAATGTAACCCAGGCGGCACTCTTGCACCACAGCTCGAGCCAGGCACTCCCCCGGCACATGAACTAACTTACTTACGGCTGCTTCCTTCCGGACCTGACCGAGTTCACAAGCGTCCATTGCGGAGGACCCAACTGTCAACACTGCTCGCAAGCGCCAAACCCCGCATAGACATAACCTCAAACAGGAATTCAACCTCGCTAAAGCGGATTGCGAGTTACAGGGCACCGCTAACTCCCCATCTAGCACGGCAAAAATAAGTATAGCTGATAATGTTACAAAGCGCAACTTTTCTGAGGACAAGACATAAAATGCGCCTTTTCATCAAGCGTGAACAGCTTGGCCTTTCTTTGACGAAAGGCATTGTTTCGCTTAAAAACGGGTATTATCGGCTCGTTTTGACCCGTACCTCATAGCGCGGCATATTATATTGCAAAGTCTCCTCTGCTTTATGCTGAAGCTGCTTCACCTGTGCATCGGACATATCCGGCTTGGCGGTCAAATGAACGACCAGATGCTCCCCATTAAAATGAATCCAGCTTTTTTGAACGCCGTCCATCTTCTTGATCAACTCGCCAACGAACTTGCCGTCTGAGCCATAATTTAAATACGAATGCTTATTCGGTATGTTCGGGTTGCTGTTGGACAGCCCCATATAGCCGTCATGCCCATAGGATTGCATCTGCTGTTTATGATCAGGCTGGCCACAGCCGGCAGCACTTGACGCTGCGAGCAGCAAGATGCCTGCCAATAACAGCATGCGCGAGCTTTTTAAAGGCAATACGCTCCGGTTCAATCTCATCAAAAAAACCTCCCTTATAACCATTAGAATGGCTACGGGAGGTTCTTGTATTCTGCCAAATATAGACAAAATAGACATCACAGCAATTAGATGCCGTATTTCTTTTTGAAACGATCGACGCGGCCGCCCACATCCAGGAACTTCTGCTTACCCGTATAGAATGGGTGGCATTGGGAACAAATCTCTACACGAAGGTTCTGTTTAATGGAACCAGTCTCGAAAGTGTTACCACAAGCGCAAGTTGCTGTAGTGATATGGTATGTCGGATGAATAGCTTGTTTCATCTCTTTCACCTCTTTCTGCCCTGAGCCACAGGCGGGCCCAGAATTAAGTCATACATCTCTGAATTATAGCATAGCCCCGTCCTTGTTGTAAAACACAAGGTGAAACGGTTGTCGCCGTCCTTTGACGGCGCGGCACGTTTCAGCCCGAAAAATATAGAGAAAGTATGGAGAAATCATATGCTTTCCTATATTTCAAAAGAAGGAGCTGTCCGTCACCGGAACAACCGCTCTTCTGGGGCATCAAGATTGAATTAAGCTCGCAGGCGGAACATGCGTGAATGAGCCAATTACAACATCTGGCAGCTCGTCGCGGAAAATTTCCAGCATCTGCTTCATTCCATAAATTTCGCCTTGTGCCGGCGGAATCAAGGATAAATAGCTTTCCGGGTCGATGTTCAGGTTCCGCATTTGGATAAGCTTAAGGCCGGTCCGCTTTACAAAGCCGATCATGGCCTCCATCTCTTCCTCACGATCCGTCACACCTGGAAAAATCAAATAGTTGATCGACGTATAAACACCCTTGTCCGTCGCATATTTCAACGACTTCTCTACATTGGCGAGCGTATAGCCACGCGGCTTGTAGTAGGCATTGTAATGATCATCAAGCGCACTGATGGTGCTGACACGCATCAAATTCAATCCCGCATCAACAATGGCACGGATGTGATCTGTCAGCCCAGCGTTCGTATTGATGTTAATGTAGCCCAGCGACGTCTGGCTTCTCACCCGGCGCATCGCATCGACAATAATCCGCACCTGCGTTGAAGGTTCGCCTTCGCAGCCTTGGCCGAAGCTAATAATGGAATCTTCATGGCGAAGATGCTCCAGCATAATCTCCGTCACTTCGTCCACCGTCGGCTTGAAATTCATCCGGGTTTGCGGAGCAACAAAGCCGCTGTCATCCGGCTGTTCGGAAATACAGCCAAAACAACCCGCATTGCACGAATACGATACCGGAACCGCACCTTCCCAGCGCTGCAAAAACGTATTGGACGACGTCAAGCATTCATATCCCAGTGCACAGTTCGACAAATGCTTGTACAGACGATTTTCTGGATATTTGGACGTGATGCGCTCGACTTGCTGCTTAACCTCATCGCGGTCGCAATTGAGCGGATCCCAGCGTTCCGGATCATCGCACTGCTCAGCTGCAACGTAGAAACCATTGTTTTTCCATACGACAGCCGTATAACCGAACAAAGGCAGCTTTTCATTTTTATCCGCTTTTACATAGCCTGGCAGGGCAAGCCGCGTATAGCCTTGCGGCAAAAGCGCGCCTACCGCCTGCTTATTGCCTGGAAGCAGCTGCATTTCGCCCGTATCCGGGTTCAGGCCAACCGCCTTCGTAAATGGCAAGCTTACAAGCGTCGCCCCTTCCGGCAACGGAATGAGCTCGTCCTCCATCATTTCGACAATCATATCGCCGCTGCGGCCTAAAGCTATATAGTGAGGATGATCAAAGACATTTCCTTGCTCATCAGCATATACAAGATTCATGATGTTCTCCTTTCAGGCAGCGCTATGAGCTATGCGTCGTGCGAGGGGCTGCCGAACGGCGTCCAGCCGCTGGCGTTGATGATGACGACGAACTGGTACTGCTGCTTTTGATCGTGCTGCTGCGCTGCGGCGGCTTCGTCTCTGGCATGGAATCGAGCGACATGAGAAATTCACTATTCGTTTCGCTGTTTTTCAGCTTTTTGAGGAAGCCGTCAACGAACTCAATGGAATCGTTCATATTTTTGCGAACTACCCATAGCTTCTCCAGCTCTTCTTGTGTCAGGAGCATTTCTTCTCGGCGCGTACCCGATCTGCGGATATCGAGCGCTGGGAAAATCCGGCGTTCAGCCAGTTTTCTGTCCAGGTGCAGCTCCATATTGCCGGTACTTTTAAACTCTTCATAAATGATGTCATCCATACGCGAGCCTGTCTCCACAAGCGCTGTCGCGAGGATCGTCAAGCTTCCGCCCTCTTCCACATTCCGCGCCGCACCGAAAAACCGCTTCGGACGATGAAATGCAGCAGGGTCAATACCACCGCTCAGCGTACGGCCGGATGGCGGCACTACCAAGTTGTAGGCACGAGCCAGACGCGTGATGCTATCCATCAAAATAACAACATCCTTCTTATGCTCCACCAGGCGCAGCGCTCTCTCCAAGACAAGCTCTGTTACCTTAATATGATTTTCCGGCACTTCATCGAAAGTGGAAGCAATAACTTCGCCCTTAACCGAACGCTGCATATCCGTTACTTCCTCAGGCCGTTCATCAATAAGCAGTACGAACAGCTCGATTTCTGGATGATTGGTAGAAATGCTGTTGGCAATCTCTTTGAGAAGCAACGTTTTGCCGACTTTCGGAGGTGCAACAATGAGTCCACGCTGGCCAAGTCCAACAGGCGCAATTAAATCCATAATTCGTGTGGAAAGTTTAGAGGATGCCGTCTCAAGCACCAGTTTTTTCTGTGGAAAAAGAGGAGTCAATGCGGGAAAATGTAACCGTTCAGCTGCGAGTTCAGGACTCGTCCCATTAACTGCATTTACTTGCAGCAAACCAAAGTATTTCTCCGAATCTTTCGGAAGCCGACATTTGCCGGATACGAGATCGCCCGTACGAAGATCGAACTTGCGAATTTGGGAAGCCGAAATATAAATATCCTCTTTGCTTGGCAAATAGTTGATAGGCCTAAGAAAGCCGAAGCCTTCCGGCAAAATTTCCAGGACGCCTTGCATGAACATCAAGCCGCTTTTCTCAGCCTGGGCCCGCAATATTGCGAAAATCAATTCCTTCTTCTTGAGTTGGCCATAATACGGAATTTGATACTGCTTCGCCAGCTTGTACAAATCCGTCAGCTTCAACTCTTCCAGATCGGCGATCTGAAGATCTGTCATGTTCTCACCACTTTATTCAGTTTTATGGTACAACAAACCGCTATATTCCGATCTATCAGTATATACCAGAGTTGGCGCCGGATATTCCTCATCCCATTGAACCAGCGCCAAGCTCCAATCTTCCTGCCTATTTAGGAGGTTTCCGTCTCGCGCCACACATCTGCGCCCAGTCTGCGCAAATTATCAACCAAGTGGTCATAGCCACGGTCAATATATTCCACACCGCTTATTTCGGTAATGCCTTCCGGTACAGTCAATCCAGCAATAACAAGCGCCGCGCCTGCGCGCAGATCTGCTGCTCGCACCTTAGCAGCGTTAAGCGGTCCGCCTTCAATAATGGCCGATCTTCCTTCAACACGAATGTTGGCGCCCATGCGCGCAAGCTCAGGAACATGCTTGAAACGATTACTGTATACATAGTCGGTTAAAATGCTTACACCGCTCGCTTGGGTCAGCAAGCTCGTCATAGGGGACTGCAAATCGGTCGCAAAGCCCGGATAAACCAATGCTTTAACATCAATGGCATTGTACTTTGGAGCGCCCACGATGCGGATAGATTCATCCATTTCGTATACGGTAACGCCCATTTCCTCCAGCTTCGCCGTCATAGCTTCCATATGCTTCGGGATGACGTTGTCAATCAGGACATCTCCACGCGTTGCCGCGGCGATAATCATGTAAGTTCCAGCTTGAATGCGATCAGGAATAATGGAGTGGCGGCAGCCATGCAGGCTATCCACTCCTTCGATCCGAATGGTTTCCGTGCCGGCCCCTTTGATTTTTGCGCCCATGGCATTGAGAAGAGTAGCTACATCTATAATTTCAGGCTCTTTTGCCGCGTTTTCGATTATCGTAGAGCCTTTGGCCCGAGAGGCCGCAAGCATAATGTTGATCGTTGCTCCTACACTTACCACATCAAGATAAATTTTCGCTCCCCGCAGCTGCTTCGCAGATATGCGCATCGAGCCATGCTCATTCGTTACGGTTGCGCCCAGCGCTTCAAAGCCTTTAATATGCTGGTCGATAGGCCTTGGTTCAAAATTGCAGCCGCCAGGCAAGCCAATAACGGCTTCTCCAAAGCGTCCTAGCATCGCTCCCATCAAATAGTAGGAAGCGCGCAGCAGCTTAACTTTTCCATTCGGCATAGGCTTTGCTTTAAGATTAGAAGGATCAATACGCATCATGTCGCCTTGCCAGTCAATGACCGCACCAAGATCTTGCAAAATTTCGCTATAAACAGCAACATCACTCAAATGAGGCAAATTGTCCAGCACAACCTCGGACTCCGCTAGTATCGCAGCGGGAACCAACGCTACGGCGCTGTTCTTAGCACCGCTGATTTGGACCGTTCCTTGCAGCGGACGTCCGCCGCGTATCATCAATTTCTCCATCAATTTTGTAGTCCTCCCGTTGTATCGAAAGAGAACAAAGGAAAAACCGCCACAGCGAGCACACGCCGCCGCATGCACACTGTTAGAAGGCGGTTCGTCATCCCGTGCTCCTGTTGTTACGCTTGATTGTTACTTCCGAACAAGCGGATTTTCTCTTGAAATACGGCTTGCTTTGCAAAGCGAGCAGGAGCCAGGTGTCTCCATGGATGAATGCCTTGTCCATTCGCCGACATCATTTTCGAGAATTGCAGAGCTGCAAGCCACTTGGTTCTCTGTGTTTACATTTATTTTACCAATACCTAATGCGATAGACAAATAAACAGCTTGATTCTGAGCCATTATACCATAATGGCGTCAGGAATGGTAAAGCTCTTTTGCCAAGGTACAAACCGTAGAATAATAAAAAAGGGCCCGCTAATCAGGACCCTATCGCGAAACGACTGCTGGAACCGCCTTCTAGCTGCATGTTCACCGCTATTCGCATTTCATCAATATCAAACGGTTTGGTGAAATGCATCAAAGCTCCGAGATCGGTCGCTTCCTTAATCATATCCAGCTCACCATAAGCCGTCATCATAATGACTTTTATGTCTTTATTAATGGCTTTCACATGCTTTAAAATTTCTAAACCGTCCATCCCGGGAATCTTCATGTCAAGCAGCACCAAATCAGGGCTTTCCTTCTTCACAATTTCCAAGGCAAGCTTGCCGTTGGAGGCCTGAAAAGTCGCATAACCCTCGCTGCTGAACACTTCCATCAAAAGCACACGGATTCCATTCTGATCGTCCACTATTAATAGCTTCTTTTGTTCCAAAATATAATACCTCCCACGACAGAGCGACAACAATTGGTCAGCTCTTCCATCATCGTTAATATATTCGCGGATCAAGTCGGAATATCCTTCTGCCCCAGGAAAAAAATTGGACGGTTTATACATTTATGTTACGAATACACTATCTCTCCGAAAACGCAAGCGCAGCGCGGACAAAACCGCGGAACAGCTTCTGTGGACGATTAGGTCTGGAAGTGAATTCCGGGTGGAATTGCACGGCCAAGAACCAAGGGTGATCCTTCATTTCCACCATTTCTACCAGTCTGCCATCCGGCGAAGTTCCCGAAATGGTCAAGCCAGCTGCTTCCACTTGCTCGCGGAATTCATTGTTGAACTCGTACCGGTGACGGTGACGCTCATAGACGAGCTCATCATCATATTCTGTAGCACCGAGCGAGCCTGGAATAAGCTTGCAAGGGTACAGGCCAAGACGCATCGTGCCGCCCATGTCTTCAATGTCCTTCTGCTCAGGAAGCAGGTCAATAACAGGGTATGGCGTCGATGGGTTAATCTCCGAGCTGTTGGCGCCATCAAGGCCAACCACATGACGTGCATATTCAATAACGGCCACTTGCATGCCAAGGCAAATACCAAAGAACGGCACTTGCTGTTCGCGAGCATGGCGAATGGCAATCACTTTGCCTTCAATACCACGATCACCAAAGCCGCCTGGCACGAGAATGCCGTGAACGCCCTGCAAGCGGTCTGCCACATTGCTGTCCGTCAGCTCTTCTGCATTTACCCAGCGGATTTTCACTTCGGAATCTGCATCAATACCTGCATGAGCAAGGGATTCCACGATGCTGAGGTAAGCATCATGCAAAGCTACGTATTTACCAACAATTGCGATTTCTGTTGTTTTGTGCAGCGACTTCACGCGCTGAACGAGGCTCGTCCACTCCGTCATATCCGGCTCGTTCGTGCCGAGCTTCAAGTGGTTGACGACGATATCGTCCAAGCCTTGCTCGCGAAGCATCAAAGGCACTTCATACAACGTGGAAGCGTCGCGGCATTCCACAACTGCATTTGCATCAATATCGCAGAACAAGGCGATTTTGTGCTTCAGGTCTTCCGCCATCGCATGCTCTGTACGGCATACGATTACGTTCGGCTGGATGCCGATGCTGCGAAGCTCTTTTACACTGTGCTGAGTCGGCTTCGTTTTCACTTCGCCGGCAGCTTTAATAAAAGGAATCAGGGTAACGTGAATATACATCACATTGTCACGGCCAATATCGCTCTTGATTTGACGAATAGCTTCCAGGAATGGCAAGCTCTCGATATCGCCAACCGTACCGCCGATCTCCGTAATGACAACGTCGGATGCCGATTCTTTGCCTGCGCGGAATACACGATCCTTGATTTCATTCGTAATATGCGGGATAACCTGCACCGTTCCACCTAAGTAATCGCCACGGCGCTCTTTGGTAATAACGTTGGAATAAATTTTGCCTGTCGTTACATTGCTGTTTTTGGAAAGGTTGATATCGATGAAACGCTCGTAGTGGCCAAGGTCAAGATCCGTCTCTGCGCCATCATCGGTTACAAACACTTCACCGTGCTGATAAGGGCTCATCGTTCCCGGGTCTACGTTAATGTACGGGTCGAACTTTTGAATCGTTACTTTGAGGCCTCTGTTTTTCAACAATCGACCAAGCGATGCGGCTGTAATCCCTTTACCCAAGGAAGAGACAACGCCTCCGGTTACGAAAATATATTTTGTCACTGTGCCAATACCCTCCAAGCTCTAGTGTGTATTCCTATAGGTTTCCCAATCTATCCAATAAACATAGGCGCTTTCGCGCCACAGCGGTTTATCTGTATCATCAAACGAAAAGCCGGAGCCTTCCGTCGCCGAACATGTTCTTCTACAAACAAAAAAAGTGACACCCGTAGAGTACGGGGCACTTTTCGTTTGGCGTATTATTAAGCGGTTGTCTTAACCGAATCTAAAGCCCATGCAATAGTTTACTCTGACGTATACAACCTGTCAAGTATAAACGGCGCTGCCTGTCATACTTGGCGTCAGCGAGCGTTCTGCCCGGAAATAGAAGGGTTGGCTAAGAAACCTCCTTACCCTTTCTTCGATTTCAAGCCTGCACGATTCATGGGTGAACAAGGACTTACTTGTCGTCCTCTTCCTCTTCATCTTCTTCAAAATCGTCCGCTTCCTCGCCGTCTTCCAGCTCCTCATCCGAATCATCCTCTTCATCTTCCAGCTCTTCGCCTTCGATTCCGGTTTCTTCGTCTGCTTCGGCTTCTTCTTCAGCTTCCTCGAACTCACGATCTTCATCATAAACATCGTAGTCCTCTTCGTCCGCTGCGTAAGTTTCCTCTTCTTCATCCGCGAACAGATCATCATCATCGAGATCGTCGTCGTCGTTAATGATTCTGGAGCGTTTGGCGTTGGAAATTGGGTCTTCGCTGCGCTCTACTGGATACCAGCGCTTAAGGCCCCACATATTTGTGCCGACGCAAGCGAAACGGCCGTCAATATTAATTTCAGTATATACTTGTGCAATGACCTGATTAATCCCATCCGTAGACAATCCGCGTATTTTAGCAATCTCCATCATGAGATCACGGTAGTAATACGGCGTATTAGCTGTCTTAAGAAATTCAAATGCCAAATCAACCATTGGCATTTCCTTAATCCGCTCAGGGTCCAGCTTCAAAGTGATGTTGCTGCCGCTCATATGGACACATCCTCTCTTGCCATCTTCATTCATTATCAAACTATAGTAAAACCTATTTCTTTCAAAAAAGCAAGCGTCAGCCTATCCATTGTGAAGCTTGTCCACAAAGCTCACACCGCGATAATGAATTTATTAGCGCTAGAGCGGCTTGAACCCTCCTTCACAGCTTGGACAACAGGATAAAAAGCGAAGGAATCCCTTCGCTCTGACTGTATCCATCCGGGCCGCGCTGGCCGCTAACGTTCCGGAGAGGTAAGAGCCCCATAGAACTCTTACATCATCCTATGTGCGACTGTGCATTTTGACACGGTTTCACGCCTAATTATATCAAAAAAGGCAAGTGGCTCATGCAGCTTGCTCCTCTCCGTCATACAATAGCTCAGCATCGTCCGTCGGGAGGGGACGCGAAATTTGGACACTACCGTTTTTCTCCATTGGTTGCAAGGCGCGATGGCAAGCTCGGAGCAGACGACACCAAAGCGCATTATCCGTTTTTACCAGCAGAGCGAGTACCAGCGCTTTATAAAAGACTGGTCGGAGCTGCCGAATGGCAAGGCTGCGCTTAAAGCCGTCAAACAGATGCCCATCATTCGCGCTATTTCCTGTCGTCTGCCTGTCGAAGAAACCCTCGCCCGATTCTCAACAGGGGTATGGATTGAGGATGATCGACGCATTACCGTTCATGCCGTTACACCCAAATCCTTAATGTCCGAAAAAGGAGTTCCTTGGGGCGTGCAGCATGTCAAAGCTCCGCAAGCCTGGGGCATGACTACCGGCCACCGCATTAAAATTGGCGTCATTGACACCGGCGTCGATTTCAGCCATCCCGACCTGCGCCAGTCGCTGTCGCGCGGCATTAATTTGCTGAACCGCAGCATGCTTCCGCATGATGACAACGGACATGGCACCCATATTGCCGGAACAATTGCAGCCGCCAATCAGATGCAGGGCATGATTGGCATTGCTCCGCGTGCGCAGATCTATCCCGTGAAAGCGTTCGACCACAACGGCAGCGCTTTCGTCTCGGACATTATACTCGGCATTGACTGGTGCGTAAGAAACCGGGTTAACATTATCAATATGAGCTTCGGCATGAAAACCCGCAGCAAAGCGCTGCTTACCGCCATTACCAATGCTTATAACGCAGGAATCATAGTAGTCGCCTCATCAGGCAACGACGGAAAACGCCGCTCGGTTGATTATCCGGCCCGTTATCCGCAAACGATTTCTGTAGGCGCAACTACACGGCTTAGGCGCGTCGCCCCTTTCACCAATCGTGGTGCCCATATCGATATATACGCCCCTGGCGATAAAATCGTTTCCTCATGGCTGCGCGGCAAATACCATGAGATGAGCGGCACCTCCATGGCAACCTCTCATGTCAGTGGCGCTGTTGCGCTGCTGCTCGCCTATAAACCGGGCCTATCGCCCGCCGACATTAAATGGATACTCAAGCGATCCACCCAGCCGCTGAGGGGCAGCAAAGCCCAGCGGCTCATCGGGGAGCTTGATATTATGCGCATGCTGCAAGCCGCCGACCGATGAGGTCAGCGGCTTTTTCGCTTGCTGCTGAATAGGCGATGCAGAAGAGCAGCCTTATCCATCAGGCTGCTGTCCTAACGCAAATCAGACTGCAGCTCGCGCGTGCAGCCTGTTGCTTTCATCGCTTTCATCTATCATGCAGCCAGTAGCCGCCGCCAAGTTTTGCGGCCACATCCTTGCCCTTGCCGCCCCTTGCCGCAATTAAGGCTTCGCCGGCGCGCTGGAGGCGCCCTCAGACGCTGCGGCAGCATCAGTTGATGCGCTGCCTGCTGCATCTGCTGCCGGTGCTGTGGCCCCAGCTTTGCTAGCTAGGTCAGCAAGGCTGCGATTGATTTCTTTTTCAGCCTGATCCAATATGGCCTTCGGCTTCCAGCCCTTCTCCATGCCTTTGGCGAGCTGTTCGTTCCACAGCTTCTGCACTTCATTATCCAGCGCTGTGTATTTGCGCTCATGCATCTTGCTGGCGAGCTCTACATTAAGCGGATAAACGATTTGCCCGCCTAAAAATGTCGAAGGCTCCGGCTTCTGGCTGCTCTTGCTCAGCACGGGGGCATAGGCCGGAACCGCATTGCCGAGACCGTATTTCGCATGATCCGTTACGACATAGTTCATGAACGCCCATGCCATCTCCTTGTGCTTGCCGCCAGAAGGCAGCAGAAATACGGAGCTGTTCTCCCAGCCGTTCAATTTCAGCGGCAGACGCGTTTGCCGCCACTTGCCTGCCGTTTCCGGCGCCCATTGCTCCAGCACCGAATCTCCCCAGATGCCCAGGTACACCATAGCCAGCTTGCCGTCACGGACAGCCTGTTCACCTGACTCTTCCCAGATGTTCACGCCAGGCACATGCTCCTTCAAGCGCTGCGTCAGGGCAATCGCCTGCTCAAACGTATCATTATTGAAGGCAAACTGATGGTTGTCATTCACCAGGCCGGTCTTTTGGGCGCTGGCGAACAGATTTATCGTCTCGCCGTACCACTGCGTAATGCGAACGCCTTTATTTTGCAGCGTATTGTTCATCTTGACCCAGTTGTCCGGATCATCCATATACGTCGCCAGCTTCTCCGGATCGGTAAGGAAGCCGTATTTTTTCAAAATATCCTCGCGGTAATAGGTCACCTTTGGCGATGAGGAGAGCGGCCAGCCGATCAGGCGCTTTCCGTCGAACGAAAGGTTGCTGTCCCACAGCGGCTGGCTGAAGCCAGCCTTGTACTCGCCAGCATTGTAAGGAGCGTCGAGCAAATTTTCCAGCTTGTCGCTATCCCCAAAGTTCGGAAAGGCGGCGCTATCGAGCATAATGACATCGGGAACGCTGCCTGAGGCAAGCGCCTCGGTATATTTTTTAACTTGATCGGCGTAGGTAACCTCTGTCACCTTAATCGCAACCTCCGGATACAGGTCGTTAAAGGCTTTTATCGTGTCCTCCCAGCCGCCGTAATACGTCCAGAAGGACAAGCTGATTTTTTCCGCAGGCTTAGCCGGAGACGCTTCCGGAGAGGCACTTTGCTGCTTCTTTTGGCCGAAGGCCAGATAGATACCTATCACTAGCACAAGCAGCGCAAGGACCACCCACAATTTTTTCATCACAAGACCCCCTTTGTAAAATCATTCTGGCTGCAGCTGTCGTTGTCCCATTCAGAATACAGCTTTATTCAAGCGTTTAAGCAGGCGTTTGGCCTCCTTCCCATCGATACCGAGCCAATTCCCGCCCAGCTTGATATATTCGTTGCCGGTGATCATCAGGCTGGTTTTGCTGCTCCACCATTTGGCGGCGTTAAACTGCGGACTTTCGTAGCTGGCATAGGTGAGCCGGATATGCCCATCCTCAAACGTTTGCTCAAAAAGATACCTCGCGCGGCGCATATGAAAATCAGAGGTGACCACAATAGCGGAGCTAAGCCCATGCTGGTCCATAAGCTCCCGTACGTAAGCCGCATTTTCTTTCGTGCTTCGCGCCTGCGTCTCCAAATAAACCCCGCTTGGCGGCAAAACAGCGAGGCGAAGCTCCTCTTGAATATAATGGTCGTTTGCGCTTGAAATAATGAGTGCTTCTGCTCCATATTGCTGAAAAACTTCCAGACCCTTCGCCAGCCGCCCCTCCTCGCCGCTCAATACAATGATCGCCTGCGAGGGAGCAGGGTTCGGCGCAACCGCCAAAAAGTAGCCAGCGCGCCATACGGCAAGCGCTAGCATAACGAGCAGCATGCCAAGCGTCCATAAGGTGACACGTTTCCTTCGACTCCATTGCCGATTCACGCCTCGTCCCCCTTAAAACTGAAAATAAATAAATGGTGTGGAGGCTGTTGGCATAAGCAATAAGAGTGCGAGCAGTACGAAAAATAAAATAAACAAGCCGCCAAAGGTCGTTAGCTTAACGCGAGGATAATCTTTCAACCGTACCCCAACGATATGGCCGGCCAGTACAAGCACAAGCACGAAGCCCAAATAAGGGTAGAACCACATGAGGCCGCCGGTGTCGATGAGGAACATTTTGCGCAGCACCAGCCAGGAATGCTCAAAGCTTTGGGAGCGGAAGAACACCCACGTGATGCAGACAAATACAAATGTAAGCGCCCATGCAGCCGTTCGGTACAGCCAGTGGTTGATTTCCTGTTTTTTGAGCACATGGTTGAAATAAAGCTTGTGTATGACGAGCGCAAGGCCGTGCAGAAGCCCCCAGAATACGAAATTCCAGCTTGCTCCGTGCCAGAGGCCGCCAAGCAGCATAACAAGAATAAGGTTAATGTTCGCACGGATAGGCCCTTTGCGATTGCCGCCCAGCGAGAAATATAAATATTCTCTCAGCCAAGACGACAGCGAAATATGCCAGCGCCGCCAAAATTCCGTCACGCTGCGGGACAGGTACGGCATATTGAAGTTGCGCGGAATGTCGATGCCCATACATTTTGCCGAACCGATCGCCATATCGGAATAGCCGGAAAAATCGCAATAGATTTGCACCGCATACGCAATGACGGCGAGCCATACGGTAAGTGGCGAATATTCGCCGGGACTTGCGAACACCGGATCGACAAACATCGCCATATGGTCGGCAATAATAATTTTTTTGACTAAACCAAAGATGAATATTTGTCCGCCTTCAATTAAGTTGCTGCGCTTGATGACGATGTCACGGGCCATTTGCGGCAGAAAATGCCGCGGCTTAAGAATTGGCCCTGCGATCAAATGCGGAAAAAACACGATTAAAAGCGAGAAGTCCCAAATGGACGACGGCTTAATGTCGCGCTTGTACACATCTATCGTGTAGCTCATGACCTCGAACGTAATAAACGAGATTCCTACGGGCAGCACGATCGACAGCAGCGGAAATGTCATGCCAAACTGATCCAGCAAGCCATTCGCCGAATCTATGAAAAAATTAAAATATTTGAAGAAGCCCAGAATTGTGAGATTGGCAATGACGCTGAATATGAGCCAGCGCTTGCGTACCGCAGCCTCTGTTGCCCGGTCGATCGACACGGCACTCACATGGTTTATAAGCGTCATCACGATCACGAGCAGGACGAAGCGGTAATCCCATACGCTGTAAAAATAATAGCTGCCAATCAGCAAAACTGCTTTTTTCAGCGCATGTATTTTAATAGTAGATAACAGGATAAGCATTACGGCAAAAAACAGCAGATACTCCCAGCTTGAAAATATCATTTTCTCATCTTCCTTCGAAATAATTCGCTACTGCTTTGCTCACTAAATCATGCCCCGAGCTGTTCATATGCCCAGTTCCATACGTAGTGTTGGAGAAGCCATAGGCTGGCAGCCCCGTATCCTGATAGGCCTTCACAAAATCCTGTCTCATATTCAGCATCGGAATACCCTGCTCCTTGGCTGTGCGCTCGGCTAGCTCTTCAAAATAACCCGGCTGCTGCTCATCCTCTGGCGACTGAAAATCAATTTGCGGTAAAAAAACGAAAACAAGCTGCGGATATTGCTCTTTCAAAATTCCGAATATCCACTTCACCAGCTCTGCATCCCCCGCTTGGGGCGCGAAGTCCGAGCCTTTCGTCTCTTCCGCTGCCGCATCGTCCTTCTCCAGCAGTTTTTGCATATGATCCGAGCCAACGCGCACTACGGACAGCCGCAGCAAGCCGTAAAGGGCTTGAAGCTTCGCGGCAACCGCATTGCGGCTAATAAAGTCTTCATTAAAGACAAGCTTATACGAGTCTCCGTCCTTCTTGGCATAGTAGCTCGTATTTTCACCATACAAATCCTTGAGATCATTCTCATTAATTTGGATGACAACGGCATCCGGATCGACCCGCTTCTTGTAAAAGTCCGCCAAGTAGGCATAATGCGCAGGGGAGGCGGAGCTGCGTCCAGCATCATAGGTCATCACCTTGCGGGAATCGAGCTCGGGCATCCTAGTCTGCACTTGGCGAAAAAACTTCACTTGATCGCCAACTTGAAGCGCTTCCGTATAGGAGTCGCCCAAAAACAAAATCCGGTACTCTGCCTTGCGGGCAGCATCCGTCTCATTGGGATCAGGGAAAGGCTGCGCGATGGCGCCTTCCGCATAAATTTTAGTAATGCCGTAGCCTTCCTGCCCATTCACATACAGCCCCGGGTTCAAAATGCGCCCCAGTTCCGGATGCTGCTGGAAGCCTGTCGTACGAATCGTTGTAACCTCCAAAATGCCTTCCCAGGCCACGAGCGCAACTAGCAAGGCCAGCAGCGCTTTACCCGCAAGTTTGTACCTCATTATTCCCACACCCCATTATCAGCTTCCACTGCGCATTACCTGATGTTAAGCAGCTGCATCCAAACGACAGCTTAGAAAGTGAACATTCCACACCAGTAGTAGTGCTGGCGGACACCAGAGCCGCTATTTCGGTAAAAAGCCGCCTTTTATCCGCTAGCCGGACAGCAAAGCCGCTATTGGTCCATTTCCCCTTTGTTTTTCGGGGTTTTGAAGGGAATAGCTGACCCCCTGTCCGCATAACTGCCCATTCTTGTTGTAGCCGTATCAATAGCGGCATCTCAGTCCGCTGCCACTATTCTTCCGCAAAAGCAACCTACTACCAAGTAACTACGACCGAATCCCACAAGAAACCCCTGTCCACGCAGCGCAGCTCTCTCTTCACCAAGCAAAGCCCGATTATCCGCCGCTATAAACCGCAGGGTAATGGGTGGATCTCGTAAAGATACCAAACGAATTAATAACCGCCTTGCCGCTGCCAGCTGTAACGCCGACCCAAACTTTCTTCACATTATCCTTTACGTCGAAGTAGATCGGGTCGGCCATATCGCGGGCAGACATATATACACCGCCGTACGTATCGGCGAAATAAAAGCTGTTGTTGCTCATGCCGCGCAGCCAATTGCCCGAGCTGCTGAGCTGCTTGCCATTTTTGTCATAGCCGCGAACAATAACCCGTCCACCCAGCTCATCCTGCGCCGCCCGCTTAATAACGAACTGCTTAACGACCGAGACATCAACCATGGCACCCACAGCTACACAGCCATTGGCAAAAGTAACAAAGCCTTTGCTGCTGCTGATGCAGGCAAAATTATTCGTCGCTGTTGGCTCGCCGCCCTTATTGCTCAAGAAGGACATGCCGTCCAGCGTGACCGCAGTATTCGTCTTGCTCCAGCGCTCCGACAAATTAAACGATTCGCGCAGCGTGAACTGGTCAAAAAAGCTCGATTCCTGCGTTGAAACAATTTGATTGCCGAACTCCGACTGGTCATCCAGCTTGGCGTCGCCGTAGCTGACGTTGAAGGTATTGTTGTTGCTTTTATTTTTCAACCGGGCCATATAAACGCCATTCGTCTCATTGCGAACATAATCAAACGTATTGTTGAGTCCATGCTCAATGACGATCGGCACACTCTCGGCAGAGCCTGTCGTATTTCGCTGATTCAGCTCAAAGCTAGGCTTTACAAATACATTGTTGTTATTATTCGTATAAGAGCCATCCTCGGTCGTAATGACAATGCCGTATCGGCTCTGCGACGTATTGTTGCCGCTCCAGACCGCAAAGTTGCCGCCCGAATACAAATTTTCATTATTCCAGCCGGATACTTTGGCCTTATTTCGCTTGTTGGTCACCTTGAGCCCGATTTGGTTGGAGGTGATTTTGCCAAGTCGAATGTCATTATAGGCGAAGCCTGTCCCAATGCCGATCGTCTGTACACCTACGGAGAAATTTTCAGCACGTTGAATGTGGATACCGGAATTGTTGGCATTTATTACAAGAATGCCGATGGACTTGTGCGACTTGTCCTTGGACCAATCGACCAGCTTGCTTCTCCGTACATTAAGGCCGCTATATTCAGCTCCCGTTACTGTACTTTCCTCGCCCAGCGTCAGAAAAGGCTCATAGGCCGTTCCGGTATAAATGAGCGGAGCACGCTGAACTACCGAAATATTCGCCGGTATTACAATGGCTTTGGAGGAGCGGAATTCCGTTAGATCGGGAAAAAGCAGGGTAACCTGCCGGCCCTTGTCCCGTAGCGCCTTTGCCTTGGCAATCGCTTTGGATATCCCGCTCCAATCGTCCTTTTTCCCGTCGCCTACCGCACCGTAATCTACTACATTGATATAAGCGGCATCTGCGCTGCTTGTTGCAGCAGCGGCGCTCGCCACCGGATTCCCCTCTACCTCCAAATGGAAGCCTGTGCTCCCGCCAGTTGTAGAGGTTTGCGCCTTGTCCGACTTCAGCGATGGCAAAGCCAGCGCGGCCAAAATGACAACTACTAAACTAATTCCCCAAATCCAGCTGCGTCTCATCGTGTTGTTATTTCCCTCTCTCGTGAATCGGCTCATTATATCGTCCCATGCTTGCGCAGCGCTGCAACTTCCAGCACGATCGCTTCATCGAAGCCAATCGGCTTGAAATCGAGCTCTTTCGCTGCTTTGGAGTAGTCAAAGTTTTTGTCCTCGTTCAGGCGGAGAACCTTCTCGTAATTAATAATCCGGTTCGGTATTTTCTCTCCGATTCGGCCCGCAATCAGAGCAAGCTTATAAGGAATATGCAAAAATACAATCTTCTTGCCCATCGCCCCCGCAATCAGGCTAAGCAGCTCCTTGTATTTCAGCGGCGCCTTTCCCGCGACATCATATTCCTGGCCGCGCGTCAGCTCCTCGCGATTCAGCATTGAGACGAGCACCTTGGCCAAATCGTTGGCGTAAATCGGATGCATGAGGCCATCCCCAGCACCCAAAATCGGATAAACGGGAAAACGCTTCATGATTTTGACGAGCATATGGATGTTGCCATCCTGTTGATTGCCGCAAATCATCGACGGACGAATAATCGTATAGGTCAGGCCGCTGGCACGCAGCAGCTGTTCATTTTGCAAATCAATATGCGATGAGCTCTTGAACTTGCTGTAGATGCCGGTGCTGTTCACGTAATAAATGCGCTGGATGCCATGCTGTAGGCAAGCTTCAAGCACATTTTTCAGTTGATTGCGCGGCGCCAGATGCAGCACCTCCGTTATGCCCTCATGGCCGAGAGCCTTCCTCACATCGTCTGCATCGCGCAAATTGCCGTAGACGAAACGCTCGCCTTCCTTCATCCAGGAAACGTCGCTAGATTCCCTGACCATGTAGCATACTTGATCACGCTTGAAATCCCGCTGAATCTGCTCATATAGAAATCGGCCCGTCAGCCCTGTTATGCCCGTTACCAGAATCATTGCTCCTACCTCCGCCTTAAGCTTTAATATCGCTTGCTTTGAAAACTTTGAAAATAGTGATGAAAATAATTTTGATGTCAAAGCCGAAGGACATCTGCTGCAAATAATGCTCGTCCAGACGAACCTTCTCGTCATCGGAGATGGAATCCCGGCCCGACACTTGGGCGTAGCCCGTCAAGCCCGGCTTAATATCATTGATTTTTCGTTCATTTCGCTTCTCAATAAGGGAATATTGATTGTACAGCGCAGGCCTTGGGCCAACGACCGACATTTCCCCCTTCACGACGTTAATGAGCTGAGGCAGCTCGTCGAGGCTTGATTTTCGCAAAAATCTTCCCGTCTTCGTTATGTAGGATGCTGGATCCTGCAGCAAGTCCGTCGCTACGTTCGGCGTATCCGTCCGCATGCTGCGAAACTTATAAATGGCGAACAGCTCGTTATTTTGCCCCATCCGCTGCTGAACGAAAAACACAGGACCCCGTGATTCCAGCTTGATCAAAATCGCCACCACCAGCATGACCGGGCTGAATACAATTAGCGCGATGCCAGCGGAAATAAAATCGAATGCTCTTTTCCCAAATTGATTGTACATGCGTCTTCACTCCTCCCCACACTATATGGCATCTATCTCTACAATCTCTTAAACACGGCGTTTTTAACGTAATTCGTCAAACACCATAACGCTTTAAACGGGTTTAGCTTCTCTACATCGCGGTACAGACGCCACATTTTGTAGACAGCTTTCACTTTATTGTTCGAAATCGAGCCTTTCACGAGGCGATAATAGCTCAGCTCGACAGGCAGGCCATAGGCCAAATGCCCTTTTTTCAAAATCGACAGCCACATGCCCGTGTCCTGCTTCGCCCGAATGTTCGGCATTTGCACCTGGCCGAGCTTATGCCGATCCAGCATGACGGTTAAACAGCCGATAATCGTATTTTTCAATAACGTATCGTAATTAATAGAAGGAACTACTCCGATCACACGCTCCGTCAGCTCCCCTTCCTCGGACATCACCCGGTAGCTCGTGAAGGAGAAGCCGATATCCTGCGTACGCATAAAATCAAGCTGCAGCGCCAGCTTCGTCGGGAGCCACAAATCATCGCTATCCAGAAAAGCAAGATAACGGCCCCGCGACATATTCATCGCGGTATTGCGGGCTACGGCCGCCCCGCTGTTCTGCTGCAAACGGTGCAGCTTAATCCGGCTGTCCAGCGCAGCTTCCGCTTCAATAATCTCGCAGGAATTGTCCGAGGAACAATCATCTACGATAATCATTTCCCAATCGGTGAACGTCTGGGCTTTGACTGAAGCAATCGTTTCCTTAATAAAACGCGAGCAGTTGTAGGACGGCGTTACAATCGTAACGACCGGGTCCATCAGATTAGACACGAATATCCCTCCAGCTTATCATTAGGGCGCTTGCGGCGCGGGCAGGCTCACGGCCTACTTCCTGAATAATTCCAGCGGCTTGCGCTCTTGGAGCGTAGCATAGGGCAGCAGCCAGGCTATCGCTACATAGCAGAACAACAAGCGATTTTCATTCAAATCGCCGGACACATTGGCATTCAGGAACAGGAACACTACCGAGAAAACAGTAACTAAAGTGAAGCGGTCTGTCATTTTACCAGCTATAAAGTGCGCAGCTGCTCGAACCGCTCCCCAGAATATCGCCAGAAACAGCAATACGCCAGCAAGCCCAAGCTCGCTCCACAGCTCCAGAAAAATATTATGCGGATAATTCGAAACATCCTCATGGGCAAAAGCGATCGTAAAGCTGCCAATACCGCCGCCGAAGAAAAAATGATCCTGTATCATTTGCCACGCTACCGCATAACGCTCCACCCGGCCCTCCGCCGACTCTCCGCCTCCCGGCTGGTTAAACAGCACCGAGATGCGGTAAATGAAGGTGTCCATGACGCCAGAAGCCACGAGTGGTACTGCGAGCGCAGCGAGCAGCAAAATAATGAAAAAAAGCGTGCCTACTCCTTTGGAGAAGGTAATTTTGCCCCGGTTCACTTTCACAGACAGAAACATAATTAGCACGATCGTTCCGACCAGCGTAATAAGCGGCGTCCGGGCACCACTGACAGCAACCGATAGAAAGGTCAGCGCCAGAAATAGGCTGGCGACAGTTTTGGCCGGGGTCCGCAGCAGCGGATTGTATAAATATAAACCGATCAAGGCGATAACCGCGATGCCATTCGTTCGGCCAAGCGACAGATAATCCGAGCCAAGCACCTCAATCTGTCCAATGAATTGGCCAGCTTGCAGCTTCTCCAGAAACATCTGCAGGCAATAAAAGGTCATTAGCGAGGAGACGGCAATAATGCCGACGAAAAATCGCTCCAGCCCTTTTTTATCACGAATAAGCAAAAAAGGTCCGATGAAGGACCAGGCGGTCAGCAGCATGAAACGGGATGTTTTCTGAATCGCGAAGGAATAGCTTGTTGAATATGAAAAGCTGAACAAAATGTAGCCAATCAGCAGCACAAACAGCAGCAGCGGAATTAGCGCCGGCTTCGGCAGCTCTTGGGATTGCAGAAGGCGAACAAAATAAAGAAACATCGTCACTGCCATTAGAAAAAAGGTTAAGTCCACGGGAAAGGAAATGCCCGATTTAATATAGCCGGATAATAAAAATAAGCCCAGCAGAAATTCCCCTGACGCCAATATCGCAAACGGGGCTGCCAAAGCCCCCCACTTCCGCTTGGTGCCAGGCAAGAGCGTGGCCCCAAATGCATTCGATTTCAACATGAGCGACCACCCTCCCTTTCCTTCATAAAAGTATGCTGTAAAGCTATACGGCGCTGCGGTTCTGGGATGTTATCGTCCGCTTCACGAAGGCTTTAACCTCCGACAAATCCGAACGGATAATGCCTTCCAAATGCTGAAGCTCCAGCATAACCGGCTCAATATCCTGCGCCATTGGCTTACCGATGAAAATGCGGTTGTTGAGCGTAGCCGACATGCCTTCAGCATCGGTCAGCAGCTCTTCATACATTTTCTCGCCCGGACGCAGGCCGGTGAATTTAATGTCAATGTCGCGGTACGGCTCGAAGCCGGATAAGCGAATTAAGTCTTTGGCCAGCTCGTAAATTTTGACAGGCTTGTCCATATCGAGAATGAATACCTCGCCGCCCTTGGCAAAGGCGCCTGCTTGCACGACCAGTTGGGAAGCCTCCGGTATCGTCATAAAATAACGAATCATCTCCGGATCGGTTACGGTAACCGGGCCGCCCTCGGCAATTTGCGCTTTGAACAGCGGAATGACGCTGCCCCGGCTGCCCAATACGTTGCCGAATCGTACAGCTGCAAATTTCGTATTGCTGTAAAAGCTGATCGACTGCACGATAATTTCCGCTACGCGCTTCGTCGCGCCCATGACGCTCGTCGGGTTGACCGCCTTGTCCGTCGAGACGAGGACAAATCGCTCCACACCGTGCTGGTCACAGGCTTCGGCTACATTTTTCGTACCCATAATATTGTTCATGACCGCCTGCTTCGGATTGCGCTCCATCAAAGGAACATGCTTATGAGCGGCCGCATGGAAGACGACTTGCGGACTGTATTCGCCAAACAGCGCGAACAGCGTTTCACGGTCTTGTACATCGGCGATAATCGCCTCCGTCTGCAAGTCCTTAAACGTCTTGCCCAGCTCCATATCAATTTGATAGATGCTGTTCTCCCCATGGCCGAGCAGCAGCAGCTTGCCTGGCTTAAACGGCGCAATTTGGCGGCACAGCTCTGAACCAATGGAGCCGCCTGCTCCCGTCACCAGTACAACCTTGCCTTCCACGTAATTCGCGATGCCTTCAAGGTCGATAGCCACTGGGCTTCTGCCGAGCAAATCTTCTACTTCGACATTGCGAATCGACGATGCCGTCACTTTGCCGAGAATAATGTCATCCAGCCGCGGCACAATTTTCAGCTCACAGCTTGTTTCCTTGCAGAGATTGATAATTTCGGAAATATCCTTCTTGCTTGCCGCCGGAAGCGCGATAATGATGTGGTTGATCTCATGCTTCTCCACAACTGCGGCGATATCATTGCGATTGCCTAGTACGCGAAGGCCGCCAACTCGGTTGCCCCGCTTCTGCTCATCATCATCAATGAAACCAACCGGATAGCTGTTGTTGATGTATTTGTTTTGCTTAATTTCCTTAGCCACCATTGAGCCGCAGTCGCCTGCGCCGATAATCAATACTTTGATATCGCCGGTGCCTTTTTTGTTGTACGTATCGCTTCTGAGACGCAGCGCAAAGCGCGTGCTGCCTTTAACAATCAGCGAAGACTGGAAAATGAACAACAGCAGAGCTAGATCCACCCATTCCCACTTCAAAACGCTAAACAACAGTCCGCTGACGATAACGCCAAGCGTGACCGCTTTGAAAATCGACACAAGCTCGCCGACGCTCGAATACTTCCATATTCGCTGGTACAAATTGTAACGAAGCATGAATAAAATCGTTGATGTCGACAGGACTGGCGCAAAAATAAGCACCGCATGCCAGTAGCTCGCTCCTTCGCCTTCATACATTAAGGCGAAGCAGATTAATGTGATGAGCGTACTTGTTAAAATATCAACGAATAACAAGAGTGGAATTCTTTTTTTCCACATCTCTCTTCTCTCCTCCTATACCAACTCACTATAATTGTAGACTCTATTTGGTCAGCAGCTGCGAGTAGAAACTAAGCAGTTTGTTCTCTTCATGTACCCAGTTCAGCTGTTCGCGCACGGCCCGCTGGCCATTGCGTCCCATTCTCGCCGCTTTCGCCGGGTCGTTCTTTAGTTCATTAATCGCTCGCAGTACCGCCGGCCCATCGTTAGGATCGACCGCAATGCCGCACCCATGAAGGTTCACGAACGCTTCCCAGCTTGGAAAATTGGAGCAAATGATTGGCAGCCCTGCATTCATATATTCAAAAAACTTCGTCAGCTCTTTCTTCGCATAATGCTCAGTCGGCGGAAACAGCGCGAGACCCGCCAGCCAGCGGCTCTCGGCGTAATAAGCGTCAATCGCATCCCGGGCGATAAACTTCTCCACTCCGTCGATCGTTACGCGATCCGCCGCAGCACCGGCAGCTTCGGCAACCCGGTCTGCAATCGGCTGCGCGCATTTGCCTACATAATGCACATGAATGCGCTCATCCAGCTTCGCTATCTGAGCATGCAGCTCGGAGCCGCGATCCAGCGTGACATTGCCCGTGTACAGCAGATGAATGGCATCATCGTGCTGCGCTGTGCCAGCTTCCGCGTCTGCAGCAGGCTTGTCCGCCATCGGCTGCAGGATCGGATAGTTCAGCACATCTACGCCGCGCAAATATTTGTCCCGGTAATATTTTTCTGCCAGCACAATTTCGAACTGATTAATACAAAGCTTCTCTACAATGCGATAAATGCCCGCAAGCGTATTTCTAGCCCAGACCGGCAAATATTTCTTCTGCCGAATGCCCGTTTCGTAATCCTCATGGATGTCGTAAACGACATGATTGCTTTTATTTTTGAGCAGCCAGCCTACCCAAATCAGCTCGGGATCATGAAAATGGTACACATCCGCCTCAAGCTGCTTCGCGAGCCGGTAAGCCTGCCAGCTGTTCTTCGTCATACGAACCCAGCGGTTCGCTGCTTTCTGAAGCTTGATCAGCTTGAAAGCCGGTTTTACCCGGTCCAGATCCGGATGGTCCGTCGCAATCAGCGTCACATCATAGGCCGCATTCGCGAGCGAGGCGCATTCTTTATGGAAAATGCGGGTATCCATCGGATGGTGCACCGTTGTCATATGAACCACCTTATGTTGAACCATCGTAAACCACCTTCTGCCTGAAAAAATTTAAGCTTGCCGTTTTCTGCGCACCTTGCCCAGCACCTGCTGCATTTTGCCCCGGAGCGCCGTTCTGCTCGTATGTACCATCACTTTAGGGAACAACAGCACAACCACTGCAAACCATACCACCGCAAAAATGCCTGATCCTACAAGATTGACAAAGCTGGCCATGCCAAGCGGCCTGATCGCCTCCGTCACGGCATATAAGCCAACCAGCGTCCACACACTGCCGAGCAGCGCAGGCAAATGCGCCTTCCCCAGCTCCCGCCACGTGCACGACAAAATCGTTTTACACAAGTACAGCATATTGAAGTAGTGCAAGCTTATGGCAATTAAAACGCCGAAAGCGGCCCCGGACAACCCCCAGCGCATGCCAATCCCTGCGCCCGCGATAACAAGCAGGACGTAAAGCACCTGTCGTGAAGCCCGTTTGTACACATACCCTCTTGCCAATACGAGTGAATTGCTGATTTTGTAAGTTGTACGGAATAACATGCCAACGCATAAAATTTGGAATGGAATCACGACCTCCGTCCACCCGCTTCCCAGAACGACAGCGACAATCTCGGGAGCTAGCAAATAACAGATGACGCTAATAGGAGCAACAAGCAGGGATGTATAAGAAATGCTTCTAATATAAGAGGCTTTTAGCTGCTGAAGATCATCCTGAAGCTTGGACATCGACGAAAACAGCACTTTATCGAGCACTTGCCCAAGCAGCGTGGCCGGAAGCACTGCAAGCTGATAGGCTCTGCCGTACAATCCCAGCGCAGCTGCGCCAAGCCCGCGGCCAATGATTAAATTATCGCTTTGGACCGCCAAATAATTGCTTAGGCTGTCGATGGTTGCGCCACCGCCAAATCGCAGCAGCGATTTCGCCGCCTGCGCATGTCCACTCGTCTTTTCCCGCAGAAACCGGGGCGGCTGCGCGGCAATCAGCATCGTAAAGCGGATAGCCGTCTGCACCAAATGCGCTGCTAACAGCGCCCAAATGCCATAGCCATACACACCGAGCGTAATGCCGACGATGCCGTAGCCCGCCGTATAAGATACGATTTGCGACAGCGATAGCTGACGGAACTTCAGCTCCCGTTGCAGCAAAGCTTCAGATACAATGGCAACGCCATTGAGCGGAAACACGAGCGCCAATATGCCTAGCACTTCTGCAAGCTGCGGCATTTTGAAAAAACCTGCCAGCAAATCAGAGGACAGCCAAAGCACCGCTGCCACTACAACGCCAAGCATAGAAGAAATAAAGAAGGAAACCTGCAAGTCGACCGTGTTGATTTCCTTGCGCTGAATAATGGCCGGACCTACACCAATACTGGCAAACAAGGTCGAGAAGCTGACGATTACGAGCGCCATATTAATGAGTCCAAACTCCTCGGCACCGACGAAGCGGGCAAGGACGACAAGCACGACCATCTGAATGACATTTTGCAATCCGGTTCCCGTGAATGCCCACAGAAAGCCCTTGCGGGTTCTGCGGGTCAAGCCGGCTTCCGAAACGTGATTATCCGATTTGGCTGGCATAAGCGTTAATATCCGGGCGACCGATGGAAGCATACACGAATTGCCGCTTCTCCATCTCTGCCAAATCAAATATGTTGCGTCCGTCGATCAAAATCGGCTGCTTAAGCCGCTTTTTCACTTCATCCAAATCCATCTTCACCACTTGCGGCCATTCGGTCAAAATGACACAAGCATCGCAGCCGTCAACTGTTTGCAGCAGATCATCCGAATAAACAACATCCGTGCCAATAACCAGCTTCGCTTGTTCAACCGCTACCGGATCATAAGCATGCACTTCAGCACCGCGGCTGATAAGCTCGCGAATGATTGGAATCGAAGGCGCAGAGCGCATATCATCTGTCTCCGGCTTAAACGCCAGACCGAGCACGGCAATTTTTTTGCCTGCAACAGAACCTACAATTGTATCGATTTTTTGCACAAAATGGATCGGCTGATTTTTGTTCGTCGTAATAACCGATTCAATCAGCTTGAATTCGTACCCGACATTTTTGGAGATGGAAATGAGTGCTTCGGTATCCTTCGGAAAGCAAGAACCGCCAAATCCGATACCGGCGTCTAAAAATTTATTTCCAATGCGGCTGTCCAGACCTAGCCCATAAGACAAATCAACGACATTCGCACCGACCCGTTCGCAAATGTTGGAAATATCATTAATGAAGGAAATTTTCATCGCGAGGAAGGCATTGCTGGCATATTTAATCATTTCAGCCGTCTCAATGTTGGTCTCGACAATGGTCGTGTTGAATGGTTCATGGAGCTCGCGAATGAGCTGCATCGCCTGCTTGCTTTCAGCGCCGATGACAGCGCGCTCCATATTCATGCAATCCTTAATGGCCGTGCCTTCACGCAGAAATTCCGGATTGGATACGACATCAAAGGCTGCCTCTCTTCCGCCTAGATGCCCCCGAATGATCGACTCTACCCGCTTGCCCGTTCCAACGGGCACTGTGCTTTTGTTCACGACGACTTTATAGCCGTTCAGCGACTTCCCAATCGTCTCGGCCACGCCATCAACGTAAGTCAGATCCGCTTCGCCGGTTGGCGACATTGGCGTGCCCACTGCAATATAAATAATATCCGAAGCCTGAATAGCCGCTTCCACGTCGCTTGAGAAGGCAAGTCTTCCCGCTTGGCGGTTCGCGTGTACCAATTCAGCAAGACCCGGCTCATAGATGGGAATTTGCCCGTCATTCAGCTGGTCAATTTTGTTTTGGTTAATGTCGGCACAAATGACATGATGGCCTTTCTCTGCGAAGCAAGCGCCGTTCACCAGGCCAACATAGCCTGTACCAATTATCGTAACTTTCATTATGCATTCACTCCACTTTTCGCACGGCTTAAAATCTGTTCAAGCGATTTGATTAAATCTGCGGAAAACTCCTGACGTTCGAGTGCGAACTCTACATTTGTCAAAATAAAGCCCGGAATTTCACCGACATCGTAACGTCTGCCCTCAAATAGATAAGCGAGCACGTCCTCGACCTGGTTCAGCTTTTGCAGCGCATCGGTCAATTGGATTTCCTGGCCAGCTCCAACCTCTTGCTGCTCAATCAGGTTGAATACTTCCGGCGTCAGCACATACCGTCCCATAATGGCAAAGTTGGAAGGTGCTGTGCCCAGCTTCGGCTTCTCCACCAAATTGTTCACTTTAATAAACCGATCATTCACCTCAGATGGATCAATAATGCCATAACGCGCCGTTTCTTTATCCGGTACATGCTGTACGCCGATAACCGATTTGCCCGTTTGCTCAAAAGCATCAATCAACTGCTTCGTGCATGGCGTCTCGCCTTTAACGATGTCATCACCGAGCAGCACGGCGAAAGGCTCATTGCCGATAAACTTGCGTGCGCACCAAATCGCGTGCCCGAGGCCTTTTGGTTCTTTTTGACGAATATAATGAATGTCGACTTTGGAAATTTCCTGTACCTTCTCAAGCAGATGCAGCTTTTGATTTTTCAGCAAATTCGCTTCCAGCTCAAACGCATTGTCAAAATGGTCCTCGATCGAACGTTTGCCTTTGCCCGTTACAATAATAATTTCTTCAATCCCGGATTGTACGGCCTCTTCTACAATATATTGAATCGTTGGCTTGTCCAAGACGGGGAGCATCTCTTTCGGCATCGCCTTTGTTGCTGGCAAAAACCTCGTTCCAAGTCCGGCTGCCGGAATAATCGCTTTTGTTACTTTCATCGCAAATCCCTCCCAAGTTAGATAAAACGTGATTACACTTCAATAAACACGATACTATTTATCTGAACATCCGTTGCCGCAAGACGGCTTTTCCATTCCTGTGCAACCGGAGCGAGTACCCGGTTCTCCTTGATTACGAGCGTATGCCAATCGGCCAGCTCTGCAATCGTCTGCGCTTCCGAGCAATGAACATAAGAAGGCAAATCCCAGATTACAACTTCGTAGCTGTCCCGAAGCTGCGCCATCAATTCCTCAGCCGAAGTTTTCATGGATAGGCTTCCGCCTACCACGCATACCTCGATGAAATCCAGCTGCTGTCCAGCGGTTTTGATTTTGCCATAAAAGCCAGGGCTAATCGGCCATTCCGCATAGCCTTTTTTGCCGGAAGCCGTATTTGGCAGCTTGCCGTTCGGGTTAAACCTCACCCAAGCGACCTTGCTTTCCACAGCCAGCTTCTGCGCCAGCTGCTTGCTGATATTCCCGCTCGCACTCTTGCGGTCAAGCGTTCCAAAGGCCAATGTACGTTTCCCGCTTTTCTCCATCACATGGCGGTAACGCATTGCACGAGACTTCGCTTCCTCTGCCGCACGGCGCTTCAGCCATCCCCCATAAAACGGAATTGCAGCTTCCGCCCGGCTGGCGAGCTTCGTCGTTTCCATCGGAACCTCGGCGAATATCGCTTGCACTTCCGGTGCTGTCTGCAGCTTGCGCGACATCATATGCAGCAAAAGCCATAAGCACAATAAGATAATCAGTCCGCCAACAAATGAGAGCAGCATATAAAATAACGGATTGGCGCTCACATAAACCGCTTTTTCCGGGCTTGCTTTATGCAATAAAACAACATTGTTGATTTTGAACAGCTCCAAGCTTTGCGAGCGGAACACGCTAACGATGGTGTTGGCAATGGACGCTGCCTGCTTACGGTCACCATCGGTTACGGTAATTCGGATAACCTGCGAGAGCTCGACGCTTTTCGCGCTAACTTTGGCAGCCAGTTGATCTGTGCTGTAAGGCAGGCCAAGCGCCGCAATTACCTGCTCCAAAATCAGTGGATTTTTCAAAATAACATTATACGTATCCATCAGCTTGAGACTGCCTTGAATGGAAGTGAAATTATCACTTGTCTCTTGTGAGGTTATTACAATTTCAGCCGTTGCCTTATAAGACGGAGGACTTTGCATTTTCACATAGCCCACTGCGACTGACAGCAGCAGTGCCGGAATAATGACAAACGGCAATCTGCGGATGATCAGCTTAACCATTCTGTGTATTTCCAAATCTCTCATCCCCTTGCAAAACAATCATTCGCCCGTCATAGCCTGGCGTTTATTCCTATTCAGACTGTCTATGACTTGGAGTTTGCTTCTGCCGGTACAATGCCAGAACGCAGCTCCTTGCTTGGCGGTATGCTGCTGGACTCCCCCAGCAGCAGGCTTAAATCAAAAGCTTCATCAAATACAATGGCCGCTGTCATCTTATTGCGCTTGGCCCAGCCCACGCGGATAAGGCGACCATTTGCCTCGAACGCCGAGCCGATAATTTGCAGCCTGACCTTCTTGCCTTCATGCATCGCCGCCTTCTGCGGAAGCTCAATTCGGCAGCCCGTGTAGCTAATATCCAGCAGCTGTGTCCGGTAGCGGTCTTCTTGATCGACCACGATCGAAGCACGCCGCTTCAGCCTAACTCTCGGGGACTTGCGATTTATCGACTTATAGGTGTACTTGAAATTAGAAAGATAACTGGTTATAGAAGTCCATACGCCCGCCTGGAAAATGCCCTTAACGAACTCATCCGCACTGCCGTATACTTCAGCAAGCCATTTGCGCTCCTCATCGATGTTGCTCCAATGAAGCTTGAAGCCCACCTGAAATCCGGAGCCATGCTTATCATAAAATATTTTTTCGGCAGCTACGCGTATAGCGTCCTGGGATAATGGAATATCCAGCTCCATGCGCTCTGGAAGCGGCAAAATCGAGTCCGTATAAATACGGCAGCCTGTTTCGCTAATATCCAGTGTCCTGACGCTTTCCATCTTCAGCTCTTCATCTTCCATATAACGAAGCGTGAGCGGCAGCTCCTTCGCAAAGCGTTCCGCCTCCCGCATGCGCGGGCGTTCAAAACCAAGCAACAGCGCGAGAAGCAGGAATACTCCGTTATAACCTAGCCAAAATAAATTAATAAGCATAGGCTGCAATTCATTTTCTCCCGCCCCTGCAATACGCCCCACATTTAAACCCATCAGTACAATTGACAGCGCCAGCAGAACAAACAATGGCATCATATAACGATAATTAATAGACGTTTTGTTCTGATAAATGCCTTTCGGCGTCACTTCAAAGGGAATAGCCTTGCGGAAGATTGTTTCCTGAAGGGCTGCGAGGAATAACGTTGGCGTCATGGCCGTCTCGTAAACATTGTTCCAGAACACATTAAGCTTCTTATTCGTTAAATAAGGTACAACGGTAACCGAGAACAAGAAATATGGCAGCCAGAAAATAAGCAGTTGTTTCAAGCTTGTTTCAAGAATCGCCACACCAAAGGTTAAAAAGAGCATAGGGGACAATATGTACATAAAGCGTGTGACGCCAAAGTACCAATACAGCAGGTTGGAGAAATAAAGCAGGCGCTGCATCAATGATAAACCCTTTGCCTCAAGCGGATTGGACATCCTCGTCGTCTGTATCGTGCCCCTTGCCCAACGGGCCCGCTGTTTGATTTGATCGGATATGGACTCAGACGTTAGTCCTAGTGCCAGCACCTCATTCAAGCAATAAGAATCAAACCCATTGGATTGAAGCTTCATCCCTGTAGCCAAATCCTCTGTTATCGTTCCAATAACGAAACCACCAATATGGTCAATGGCGCTGCGCCGGAAGATGCAGTTGCTGCCCACATAAATAACAGCATTAAAACGGTCTCTTCCAGATTGAATAAGCCGCATAAACATATCTTGTTCGTTCGGAATGTTACGCCCTTGGTAATAGTTGTATTGGAAAATATCTTCGTTGTAAAAAACTTGGGGCGTTTGTACGTAAGCAAGCTTCTCATTCTCTGCAAAAAAACCTACCGTTCGCTGTAAAAAATCCGGTTTTGGCATCATATCGGCATCTAAAGTAAGGAGCAAATCGCCCTTCATCTTCGTCAGCGCATGATTCAAATTGCCCGCTTTAGCATGCTCATTTCCGGGACGATCGAGATAATGAACGCCTAAACCTTCGGCTAATTCTCTCATTTCCGCTCGTTTTCCATCATCGCACACCCAAATATTTAACAAATGTTCCGGATAATTCAAGTTTTTACAAGCAAGGATGGTTTTTCTAACCAAGGATGGCGGTTCATTGTAGGTAGCGATTGTAACATCCACAGAATAAAGGTTGTCAGGTAATGGCGCAGGCTTTCTTTCAGTGGGTTTTAGCAGAAGAATGTGGAATAAAACGGATTGAAAAATAGAAATGATTTCAAAAAATAGTAACAACGATCCAAAAATTAATGACCAGCCAGATGGGAGCGTTTGTACAAGTCTCCATACTAGATACACGATCATGATAGCAATGGATACTGTTGTTAATATGTACCTAGCTTTTGTTTTCAAATAACCCCAATCCTTTGCGCTCTATTTATTCGCCATAATTCCATTCCTTTTCTGACTAATCTACAACATGGATTGACTATACTGTCTATTTTCGCTGTCGATATTTGTTAAATCGGCCGGAAATATGATATTTTTGGCGGCTAAGGCTCAAATTCAAAGTTATCTTATCACAATCCTTGCCCCTTTAAAAGTTAATTTTTCTTCTTAACATCGTAATCTCATTGGCAAAAGTGTAGAAAAAAAGCGAAAAAACTCTAATTTTACGCGGTTTACGCGAAATTAGAGTTTTTTCAGAATACCTATTTAGTATTATATCAGCCATTGTTTGATAGAGTTGAAACCAGGACTTAACTACTAGCCCAGTCTAGTTCTATTAAAGCGTTTTTTGCAGCGTTTGGTAAGCGCTCAGGCTATCAGCCGACGAATCGATATGCCAGTCCAGCTCTTTGTTTTCGTTGAACCAGATCAGGCCTTTAATTTGGCTGTACGCTGGCGATTGAACTTGATTCATCGCATCAATAACCCACTCGTTTTTGCTGCCGCCGCTTTCTGTTGTGCCAGTTTCAGCGATAATGATCGGCTTGCTCGACATGCTTGTCAACGCTTTGTACGAAGCGTAGAACACGTCGTTAAAGCTTCTCCACGAGCTCCACGATTCTTTCGTTCCAAAGTTGTAGCCATCGATCGAAAGCAGGTCTACGTAAGCATCACCTGGGTACATAGCTGTAAACGATGCGTTTTTGCCAACATTTTCAGCGTTTACGTTGTACATGAATTTCACATTCGTTGCGCCTTGCTCTCTGAAAATCGTAACGACACGTTGGAATGCCGCTTTGTAAGTCTCGTTTGTGTTAACTGTGCTGTCGCCAACGCCCCAGCCGTACCAGTTGCCATTGCCTTCGTGGAAAATGCGAAGCCAAATTTCAGGGTTTTTGTTAGCTGCTTGCCAGTTAACCAGTTGTTTTGCCGTTTGTTTCAGGTAAGCGTCTACTACGCCTCTATTTATATCAGCAGTCGAATATTCTTTGTAATTTTTATTTTTAAACTCAAGGGTAAGTAGGTTAATCGAACCATTATTATTTACATAGTCCATAAAGCCCTTCCATTCATTAATCCCTTGGTTCGAGTTGACAAAAGTATGTACAACATCTTGGTGTCCACCAATCAGTTCCTCGTAAGCAGCGATGTTGTTCAAGCTTTGGTTCGGCCAAGTGCCGATCCATGCTCCGTTGTAAAAGTTGGTTTTTGCGCTAGCAGGGAGTGCCCAGAGTAATGTCGATGCGAGCATAAGGAGTGTAAGAGCGAATTTTGTAGTTTTCATAGTAAGTTCCTCCCCTGAGCGAATGATGGTACGTGGTCCGAAGAACACGCCACACCTTCATCAGGCAAAGGAGGCTATGTCGGGCTTCGGCAGCTGGCGAGCATATCCTGTTAAAGGATGAAGCCCCTGTAGCTTTGCGCACATCAGGTTTCCCTGAGTTTGCCTTTTCGTGCTTGTAAGCAATAAAAAAAGATAGTCCCTGCTCCCGAAAGAACAAAGTCTACCTTGATTAATAAAGGAAGAATCGATGTTGAATTCGGTAGCTGGCGAGCATATTCCGTTAGGAATGAAGCCCCTGTAGCTTTGCGCACATCAGGTTTCCCTGAGTTTGCCTTTTCGTTAAACGATCTAGGTATAAAGTACGAGCTAAAGTAATATGGTGCTATTGTACACCTTAAGCGCAAATTTCGTCAATTTATTTTTTCATAAATTTATACAACGAAAAAATATCCATTAAAGTAGCAAATCGCATACACAATATGAAGCAGGAAAAACATCATGAAATAAAACATTTGCAGCGCCTTATTATTTTTCAGCACATCCGCAAAATAAAGGTAAAAGGGGAACGCCACCATGACATAACGTGGAATGCTCTGCAAAAATTCGGCGCTGGCGAACGGAATGAGCATAAGCAGCAAACCATAGGCAAAAAACAGCCATTCATGAGCATTACGGCGAATATCTTTCCAGCGCATAATAAGAAAGGCAGCAAAAATGACGAGGACGGCATTCGCGATAATAAAGGCAAGCAGGCCATTTTCCCAGCCGCCATTTCCTGAGAAATAAGGCTTTTGGAGAAAATGAATATAGTTCGAGAACGGAGCAACCGTCTTGCGATACCAGTTGATGCTTTGCTCGGTAATCGGAGCCAGCATATCGCCAGTAAGCCATTTCATGTACAACAGATAACCGGCTAGCGGCAGCGCCGAAATGATTGCATAGCCTAAATACTTCGTGTCCTTCCACTTGAAACGGTACAGCCTGTGTTCGATCAACAGCGTACCCACAACGAAAAACAAGTTGACGAAGCCCAAGTTGCGCGTCACAGCGGACAAGCCCCCGAACAGAAACGCGAGAAAATATCGTTTTTGCATCGCATAATAGACGGTCATTAACGATAGCATGAGGAACAGGCTCTCTGTATAAGGCACGGCATAGAAGATGGCGGTCGGAAAAATGAGCAGCAGCAGCACCGCGACTTGGGCATGCTCCTGTTTCAGCCCTCTTTTTAAACAAATGCCATAAAAATAAAAAAGCGATACGAGCAAAAACAAATTCGATAAAACCGATCCTACGACTGTCGCATCGTATTTAGAAATAGACTCCACCAAAAAGACTAACAAAGGGTATAAAGGAAAAAAAACCCAATTTGCACTAGGATGCGATTCGTTGATGTTATACGTATCATAGCCATTTTCGGCAATTCCCAAATACCATACGCTGTCAAATTTCCTTAGATCCTCGAAGCTCGGCTTCTTCAGCTGTGAAATATCCGTCTGGATCGAGAGCTGGCTCGATGTAAAATCATGCCCCTGCACGACCGTATAGTCTGGCGGAATTTGATAGTTCGGGAACAGATTCATGCCGAGAAAGCCTGCAAAATAAAGCAATATTCTCGTTATGACAAACAAGGATAATAGGAAGATCAAAACTTGCGTATTCGATTTTGCTTTAAGCAGCAGCGATTCCATTCGTCACCTCGTCTCTTGTAATTGCTGCGTTTTCGTTTCCACCGGCACAGCGTTATGCAGCACGGTTTCTACGAAGTATTTCGGCCGTTTCTTCGTTTCAATGTAAATTTTGCCGATATATTCGCCAATTAGTCCAATGCACAGCAGCTGAATGCCGCCTATGAACCAAATCGAAAGAATCATCGAGCTCCAGCCGGATACCGTGTTGCCCTGCAAATGCCTGACGAATACATAAAGGGCGAATACAAGACTCATGACCGACATAAAAAAGCCGACAACCGACACCGCGCGGATAGGAGACACGCTGAACGAGGTAATGCCTTCCCATGCGAAGATAAGCATTTTTTTCAGTGGATATTTCGATTCCCCAGCGGTTCGCTCCAGACGATCATAATACACGCTGTCGGATTTGAAGCCAATGGTAGGAATAATGCCACGCAGGAATAAATTGACCTCCTGGTACTCCTCCAGTTTGTCAACGATCTTCCTGCTCATCATCCGGTAATCCGCATGATTATAAACGACATTTACACCAAGCTTAATCATTAATTTGTAGAAAAACTGCGCGCTGAACTTTTTGAACATCGTATCGGTCGTCCGCTTGTTCCGCACGCCGTACACGACTTCATAGCCCTGCTTGTACTTCTCAATAAACTGGTCGATCACCGTAATATCGTCCTGCAAATCGGCATCGATGGAAATAATGCAATCCGCATATTCCTTTGCTGTCAACAAGCCTGCCAGCAGTGCCCGCTGATGCCCGACGTTCCGGGAAAGCTTCAGCCCGCTCACAAAACGGTTGCTCCGGTGAAAGGAATCAATGAGCGACCACGTTTTATCGCGGCTTCCATCGTCAACAAGCAGCATTTTGCTGTGCTCGGATACCTTTCTTTCCTTCACCAGCCGTTCCAGCAGCAGGGACATTTGCCGCACCGTTTCCGGCAGCGCTTCTTCCTCGTTATAGCAGGGCATGACGATCGATACAATAGGCAAATCGGACTCATCGCCTCTCATGACTTTTCCCTCGCTCTCTATGATGTTGTCCATTTTCGACAATTAGTATAATAGCATACATTGGTTAAAGCAAGGTGAAACGGATGCGGCATTCCTCTGGTGGCGCAGCGCGTTTCAGTCCGAGAAATATAGAGAATGGATGCATATTCATATCCTTTCCTATATTTCAAGGTGAAACGGCTGTCGCCTTCCTCTGGCGGCGCAGCGCGTTTCAGTCCGAGAAATATAGAGAATGGATGCATATTCATATCCTTTCCTATATTTCAAGGTGAAACGGCTGTCGCCTTCCTCTGGCAGCGCAGCGCGTTTCAGTCCGAGAAATATAGAGAATGGATGCATGATCATATCCTTTCCTATATTTCAAGGTGAAACGGCTGTCGCCTTCCTCTGGCGGCGCAGCGCGTTTCAGTCCGAGAAATATAGAGAATGGATGCATGATCATATCCCTTCCTATATTTTAAAGTAAAAAACCGCGCTCCACCTCTGGAATTATCTAGAATAACCTGTCTTCTAACCGTATTATGCACCATTTTCAAAAAAAAGCCCTTGCTGCAAGGGTAGCTGTCTGCCACCGCTGCCGCAAAGGCTGATCTTTGTCTGCATGGGAATATTACATTTGCTGAGGAGCCGAAACGCCCACGAGGCGGAGCGCATTCGCAATGACGGTGCGAATAGCGCCAAGCAGCGCAAGGCGCGCCTGAGTCTGCGCCGCGTCTTCGGTAATGACGCGTTCTGCTCTGTAATAGCTGTGGAACTGGGAGGCCAGTTCATATACATAGCGAATGATGCGATGCGGCGCATATTGCTCCGCCGCCTCTGCCACTTCCTGCGGCAGCTCGCCGAGCTTGCGCAGCAGGTCGTATTCAGCCTCCGACGTTAGCTTGCTGAGGTCGATCTGCTCAAGCGGCAGCAGCGCGAGGCTCTGCTCCTGCGCCTGGCGGAAAATGCTGCAAATACGCGCATGCGCATATTGCACATAAAATACCGGATTCTCGTTGGATGTAGAAATCGCGAGATCCATATCAAAATCCAGATGCGAGTCCATGCTGCGCATCGTGAAGAAATAACGGATGGCGTCTACGCCTACCTCATCCATCAAATCCTGCATCGTAACCGCTTTGCCGGTACGCTTGGACATTTTCACCTTTTCGCCGTCCTGGAACAGGCTGACCATCTGGGCAATCAATACGACCAGCTTGCTTGGGTCGTTGCCTAGCGCCTCCATCGCCGCTTTAACGCGCGGAATGTAGCCGTGGTGGTCTGCGCCCCAAATGTTGATCATCCGGTCATAGCCGCGGCTGTACTTGTCCATATGGTACGCGATGTCCGGCGTCAAATACGTGTAGGAGCCGTCATTTTTGACGAGCACGCGGTTTTTATCGTCGCCGAAAGGCATCGTATCGAGCCAGGTTGCGCCCTCTTCCTCATAGACGTGGCCCTTCTCCTTAAGCGCCTCCAGCGCCTGTTCAACCTTGCCGTTCTTGTATAGCGATGTCTCGCTGTACCAGATGTCGAAGCCGACACGGAAGCGATTAAGATCATGCTTGATCTTGTCCAGCTCGCGCTCCAGGCCGAAGCTGCGGAAAAACTCCAAGCGCTCCTCTGTGCTCAAGCTCAGCAGGCGATCACCCTCCTGCTCAGCCAGCAGCTCTCCAAAGCCGACAATATCCGCGCCGTGGTAGCCATCCTCCGGCATCTCCGCTTCCTTGCCCAGCGCCTGCTGGTAGCGTGCTTCAATCGACTTCGCCAGGTTGTTCACCTGATTGCCGGCATCGTTAATATAATATTCGCGGGTCACTTCATAGCCCGCATATTCAAGCACATTGCACAGCGCATCGCCTACCGCTGCGCCGCGTGCATGTCCAAGATGCAGGCTGCCCGTCGGATTCGCGCTGACGAATTCCATCTCCACGCGCTTGCCTGCGCCGATTTGCGTGCGTCCGTAGTTGTCTCCACCTGCGACAACCTCGCCAACAACGGCGTACAAGTAGCTTTTGTCCATACGGAAGTTAATGAAGCCTGGTCCGGCGATTTCAGCCGATTGAATCGATGCTTTCGCATAATCGAGATTGGCGATAATCGTTTCGGCAATCATCCGCGGATTTTTTTTCGCCAGCTTGGTAAGCTGCATCGCTGCATTGGTCGCCAAGTCGCCATGCTCTTTATCCTTAGGCACCTCCAGCACGAATGCCGGCAGCTCCTCGCGCGCTGCGAGCCCGCCCGCTACTGCCGCGTCGGCAATAGCCGCTTTTACCTGCTCATACAATTGCTCTAATACATTTCCACTCATCGTTACTGTTCCCCCTGAATATACAGCCGAATATGAAATCGGCCAGATAAATGCTCGTCAATCCATAAATCATATTTCCACTCTATTGAAAAAGGCGGCTCCGCCAGCTCTCCCGCAGCAGCGCCATCCGCATGAAGCACAAGCTGCTTCGTCTCCGTCTCCATTTGAAAATTCATAAATGGAGACCGATAGCGTCCAGCCCGCTTGCCGCCCACAGCGAAAAGCTGCTCCGATTCTACCGCTCCCCTGCGCGTAATAAGCAGCTCGCCTTGGCGATAGCGAATAAGCGACCTGATTGGCTCTGCATTCGCTTCTCCCTCGATCGGCTCCTCATAGCGGATATAGAGCGAGCGATCCTTGCGAAACAGCTCCCCGCGATGCTCACCCACCTGAACAGCGCCATCCTGCCTGCTTTCCAGCTTAATGCTGACGTTCATTCTATCTGACATGCTCGTGCTCCTGTATCTTCAGTCTTGACGTATGCTTCTACTATATACACGTATCCTTTCAATTTCAACGATTACCGTTGATTACTGCTCCTCTAGAAAAGGAACAATGCCGCGCCACGCTGCGATCCGATCTTCGAGATTTCGCATTTTCTGCGTCGGAATCGGGCTCGTGGATGGCATCTTGAGCAGCGCCAGCGAGTCAAACGCCGGATGCTCGCGAAAATATTTTCGAAACGTATCGTACGCCTTCGTTCCATTAAATGCAAAGCAGCGCAGCCCTGGATATTGCGCCAGCAGCGCAGGTAAATCATTCGGCTTCTCATCTTTAATGTTCACATCAAGGCTGCCTTCGCGCTCACAGGATTCAATGACGTCGAACACCGCCAGCCGATGCTCCTGCAAAAAAACGAGCCGCTTCGCATAATCCTCATCCGGCGCCCCGGCATCAAACAACCCATACACCATTCCCCAAAAATAGTTCCGCGGATGCCCGTAAAACTGCCGATGCTCCAGCGATTTCACGCTCGGCGCCGTCCCCAGCACCAGCACGCGGGCCCGCTCGTCAATGACGGGAGGAAATGAATATACACGCTCTGTCATCGCTCTGTCACCCCCTGCCAGCTGTTTTAACTATTATGGCATTTTTGGCGGTAAATTTCTCGCGCACAAATTAACACATGCTAATAAGAAGTACTACACAAAGTTAGTACTTCTTCAATCCGCATTATTTTTCTAAAATAAAAGGACAAGGAGCTGATTAAATGAGCACGGCGCACAGCAAGCTTACCTTAATAGCTGCATTAGCCGCATGCATGGCACTTTTAACCGTTTATTTTTTAATGACAAAGCAGCAGCTTTTCGGCTCACAGTGGCTTATTGGGTTTGCAAGCAGCCTGGCAGGCTCGATTCTAAGCTTTTGCGGACCGTTTCAGGCTAGAAAACAATCCCTTTGGCACGCAGCTGTCGCTTGGGTCAACTTCCTGCTGTTCGGCTGGTACATTTTTATGTTTTCACCGCTCGCCGTGCTTTTTTTCGGGCCTTAAGCTGCGGCAAGCAAAGCCTCTTCGCTTCCCCCTCCGCTTACTACCTATCCTCACTTACCCATGCATGAACAGCCCCGTCAGCCAAGGCAGCAGCGCCAGCGAGATAAAGGCGGTCGCGATCATCGCAATGCTCGCAATCGATCCCGGCACAAGCCCAAACTCAAACGCTTTATGAGCACCAGCGCTATGTGCGCTGCTCCCCATGAGAACTCCTTTGGCGATATCGCTGCGAATGCGTGCCATTCGAATAACGAGCGGCCCAATAATCGTGCCAAGAATGCCTGTAACCAGCACGAAAATAGCCGTCAAGGTAGAAATGCCGCCGATCATATCGCTAATAGCCAGCGCAATCGGCGTTGTCGTCGACCGCAGCAGCAGCGAGTCAATCAGGCTATCGCTCAGCTTCAGCGAACGGCTGAACAACAGCGCCGCCATCATGCCGACAACCCAGCCCGAGAGAACGCCCGCAATAATTTCAAGCGCATGCTTTTTCATAATAGCTGCATTCTTATACATAGGAACCGCCAAAGCAATCGTTGCCGGACCCACCATGCTGCTGAGCAAATGGCCGCCCTCATTATAATTTTGATAAGGAATTTTCCCTAATGCCAGAATAAGAATGACGGCAATCGGTGTCACAAGCAGCGGAGACAGCAGCAGCACGGGCTTCAACCGGTGCAGCCGCTTCGCTCCCCAATAAATGCCTACTGTCAGCAAAATATAGATCAGCGCCATCATCCTCTGCCCCGCTCTTTCCTGCCCGCCATGAATTGCGTCATTACGCCAGCGCACACCATGACGAGAACAGAAGTCACCACAATAACGAGCAAAATTTGCACGCCGCTTCCCAGCAATAAATCTTTAAACTGCATCATGCCCGCAGCAGGAGGAATGAAAAACAGCAGCATTTCCGCCACCAGCCACTTCGAGCCCAGCTCGACCCATTCCACCTTAATCACTCTAAATTGCAGCAGCAGAAAGACGAGAATGAGTCCCAAAATGCTTCCCGGCACCTTCAAGTGCAGCCAAACCGATAATCCATTAAGCGTCCAAAACAGTGCTACAAAAAAGAGAACCTGGACGAGTCCAAGTGTTATTTTTCTTATCATGCGTATAGCCCCTTCCTTCATCCAGTGTATACCTGCGAATTGACATAGGTAAAATGAATAATTAGAATGATTCATATTGATATTATCTATGCCAGAAAAATAGGAGTGCCTGAATGGACATTCGTCATTTGGAATATGTGCTGGAGGTCGTGCGCCATGAAAGCTTCACGAAAGCAGCCGAGGCCCTGCATATTACGCAGCCTACCATTAGCAAAATGATTAAAAACCTGGAGGATGAGCTGCAAACTCCCCTATTCATTCGATCCGGCAAAAAAGTGCAGCTGACCGATGCAGGTCAAGCTATCGTGGCCCAGTCGCAGGATATTGTCCGCTTGTTCAAAACCTTGCAAAACGAGCTTAACGATGTAACTGATTTTCGCAAAGGGCTGGTGCGCATTGGCCTCCCGCCGATGATCAGCTCGATTATGTTCCCTGAGATCGTCAGCCTGTTCGTGAAGCGCTATCCCGGCCTGACGATTCGGCTGATCGAAGAGGGCTCGCTGACCGTAGAGGCCGAAGTAGCTAGCGGCGCCATTGATGCCGGGATCGTCATGATGCCGGTGAGAAATGACCAATTCGAGGTTTTTCCGGTTCAAAATGCAAGCCTTAGAGTCGTCATGCACCGCCAGCATCCTCTTGCAGAACGCAGCAGGCTGACGCTGCGCGAGCTTGAGCAGGAGGCGTTCATTATGTACCGCGAGGACTTCGCTCTGCATGCCCGCATCATAGACGAATGCGCGCGTCTCGGCTTTAAGCCCAAAATCATGCTCGAAAGCTCCCAGTGGGATTTTATTTGCGAAACGGTGGCGGTTGGACTCGGCATCGCTCTGCTGCCCGAAGCCATTTGCCAGAAACTCGATACGTCGCGCATCCGCACGATTGCTATGGTAGATCCCGTCATTCCTTGGAATCTTGCGATGATCTGGCGTAGAGACGGGTATTTATCGTTTGCCGCCCAAGAATGGATACGGTTTACGAAAGCTTATTTTGAATCGAAGAGGTCTTGATTTACCAATTTATTGAAAATTATTATGACCGCTTCTTCCATAAAGAAGGATTCACGCGATTTTTGTCGAATGCTATCTTTAAAATATAAGACATTTTAAGTGAAGAGCTTATAGATGAGCTTATAAATGGACTTATATTTCTACGCGATGAAGGAGGCGACAGGCTATGGCTGGACCTTATATCTTCATTTTCACCGGTACTAGCGGATCTGGAAGAAAAACAATGGCTCACCGGATTGGCAAGGAACTTGGCATCAAGCATGTCAGCTCTTACACAACACGCCCTCCACGAGATTCTGAGCCGCCTGACCGCGACTATCACTATATTGAGCAAGAACGATTTGACCGGATGAACGCAAGCGGCGATTTTATTGAAACGGCCGTTATCCATAAGCATCATTATGGAATCCGCACCCATGAGCTTACAGATTTGCTGAGCGAGGGCAAGCATGTGTATATGATTCTCAACAGCGATGGCGCTTCACTGATCAAGAAGCTATACGGCGAGCAAGTCGTCCGCATTTTCCTGTACGTAGAGAAACGTACCGTCATTGAGCGGCTGGAGGCGAAGGGACTTCCTGCGGAGGTTATCAACAGCTACATGTCGATTTACACCGAAGAGGTCGTGTACCGCAAGCAATGTGAGCATGTGCTGGAAAATCTCGACCTGAATCGCACGATGATGAAAATTCGCGAAGCGATTCAATCGCATTTATAATTGCAAAAACGGGTACCGCTCTACTTTCAGAGCAGTACCCGTTATTTATTTTGCTAAAAGCTGCTTCCTTCTCTATTAGTCTCCGCCCTCATGCCACAGCTCCAGCGGCAGACCGACTAGCGCTTTGCCGATCCACTCTCTTGCGATATTGTTGGAAGGCCCCATCGCAATGCCGGCTCTGGCGTCTCGAAACAAACGCTCGAATACGCCTTTTTTGTAGCCATAGCCTCCTGTTACATCCAATGCCGCTTTAGTCGCTTTGTTCGCCACCTCGGCCGCATGCACCTTAAATTCCACCAGCGGCAGCAGCAGCTCTACCTGCGGCCTGCCCTGCGCTTGCAGCTCATCCAGCTGCTTCGCCAATGATTGCTGCCACGGCTTAAGGCTCTCGATTAAAATTTTCACTTCGGCCAGCTGCTGGCGAATAATTTGATAATCGGCCAGCCGTTTATTGAAATCCCGGTGAACCATGCCTTTCACATAAGCGGTCGCCGCCTCCAGAGCAGCCTCCGCAACGCCCAGCCAGGTTGATCCAAGCCCGATCAGGTATACCGGAGATACGCCGCTCTCCAAAATCTCCCGGCCTTGTCCTTCGATTCCTAATTTGTCCTGCGCCTCCACCCGTACACCCTCATAAGTAATCGGGCCGCTATGATTGCCTCGCACACCTAATGCATCCCATACGCCAGGTGTAATGCCAGGAAGCTTGCTATCCACAAGGAAAAAACTAACATCTGTAGGGGTCTGCGCACCAGGCGTCCTCGTCTGGAACACATAAAAATCCGCTTGGCCCGAGCTGGTTGTAAACGACTTCTCGGCATTCAGTATATAATCGTCCCCATCGCGGGAAGCCTCGCTGAAGTTGAACCACCAATGACCGCCTGATGCTTTCTCGCTTGTTGAATAGGTGCCTACAAGCCCCTCGCTTACCGGCACAAGCCAGCGCTCCTTCTGATCGTCGTTGCCGTACAGCGCAATCGTCTGGACGGCACCCACATGCATCACATATACGAGCGAGGTAGAAGGGCAGCCCTTGCCGATTTCCTCAGCCGCAATCGCGAAGGCGACATGATCCAATCCGCGCCCCTTCCATTGCTCAGGGATCAGCACGCCATTCCAGCCAGCTTCAGCCAGTGCTTGCAGATTTTCTATAGGAAAGCGGCCTTCTCTATCCGTCGCCTCCGCTCTTGGCTTAATCTCCGCTTCTACCAAGCTGCGAATTTCTTCCCTTAACTGCTCATAGTCAGGCTTAACATGGTCTGCAGCCGATGCTATTTGTACACTCATCTTCATCTCTCCTTACGTTTCTTATTATTGGGATGCTACGCTCAGCAATGCTGCTTCCTTCTCCCGAACGAGAGGAATCACTTTTTCGCCAAATGCTTTAAGGTCTTCATCGTAATGCAGAAAGGCGGTCAGAATGAGGTCTACCCCAATGGCCTTTAGCGCGATGATCTTGTCAGCCACCTGCTCAGCCGTGCCAATGAGACCCGTCTTAAAGCCATCGTTGTACTGCACCAGATCGTTGTAATCCGAGTTCGCCCACATCCCCTCCTTCTCAGGCGAGGCTTTCCCGGCGAACTGCACTTGGCTGCGGAAGCCTTCCACAGCCTCGGGGTCCGAATACGCAATAATGTCCCTCAGCACCTGCCTTGCCTCTTCTTCCGTATCCCGCACGATGACAAATGCATTTGCCCCTACTCGCAGCTCCCGATTATTAGCCGCCGCAGCCGCCTTAACCTCATCAATTTGCGCCTTGAAGCCGTCGATTGTATTGCCATTCATAAAATACCAATCCGATACTCGCGAGGCCATCTTTCGTGCTGCCGAGGAATTGCCGCCTTGAAATACGGGTGGAATGACGACTGGCTTTGGCTTCAGGGGTGCAGCATTAAGGCGGTAGAAATCGCCCCGGAAGGAAGCTTCATCCTGCGACCACAGCTCTTGCAATACACGGATAAATTCCTCCGACCTGCGGTAGCGCTCGTCGTGATCCAGCCATGGCTCGCCATAGCCATGAAACTCTCCCTTAAACCAGCCGCTGACGATGTTAACGGCAGCTCGTCCATGGCTGATATGATCAATGGTCGAAATCATTTTGGCGACGGTCCCCGGATGCCATAGACCCGGCAATACAGCCGCAATCCATTTAATCTTTGAGGTCACTGCCGCCAGCGCAGAAGCCATGCTAATTGCCTCCAACTGATTGTCTGCTCCATAACTGGCAATGAAACGGGTCTGCAGCAGCGCAAATTCGAAGCCCGCTTCTTCCGCAATTTGCGCATATCTCGCATTATCATCGAACGACCATCCGGTTTTTTGCGGAATTTTGGAGATGACCAAGCCTCCGCTTACATTTGGCACCCAATAAGCAAATTTCAAAGTCATTTTACTCACCTCTACTGATTTTTTTGTCAAGAGGATAGCCTGTGCTATCCATCCTTGCGGCCCAATTTTTGCGCACGAAAAAGACACCTGAAGCTTTACTTGAATCAGGCGCCTTTAGTGGTCTAATCGGCTGTTTTTGATGATGAAACGTTTTAAAAAAAGAAACCCTTTAATTCCTATAAAATTAATCGTATTTGATATTTATAATAGCTAATCACGCTAGCAATGCAACCGCCATTTATAGCGAATTTGTTGGATATCCTACATTTAGCGTATGGAATAGCAGGGATCAAAACAATAATCCACTTTGCAGCTGAATCTGTAGTGAGCTTATTTTTGCAGCCCCATTGCCGCATACGTTCCCGAAAGGGAGAGGCGTGTAAGCTGGAGGGCAATGTAACGCGGGGAATAAATCATCCGCTGGTCAAGCCAGCTTTGGATAATGCCCATAATGGATGCGCTCATGTAATCGAGCAGCAAGTCCATAGGAACCATCATCTTCTTCTCCAGGCTCATCGCTGATATTTGGGCATAGCAGCTTTCCCGAATGACATCTGCCATTTTTACCCCGAAAGCTTCGCTCGGCTTTTTAGCAAACATCGCGCTATAAAAGCATTCATTGTCCGCAATATGCTCGAATAAAGCGAGAAAATACGGATCAGGCGCTTCAAAACCCGGCCGCTCTCGCTCCGGCTTCGCGAGCTCATGTTCCATAAGAACGCGCAGGGCAGAAAACTTTTGATCCACGATTTTATCGAGCAAATCATACTTATCCAAATAGTGGGCATAGAACGTTGAGCGATTCACATTGGCTTTCTCCGTAATATCCTTAATGATAATGCTTGAAAATTCCTTCTCCATCATGAGCTTCACAAATGCATCAATAATCGTCTGGCGCGTGCGTTGAATACGGCGATCAACAGAATGAGCGTTTGAATGTTCCATCTGATGAACTTCAGTCCTCCTCCGCTTAGTCCGACACATGAATTGAATATGTTGGAAAAATAGGCTATGGGCAAAGCACGGCAACATATGGCCGCTTAATGTTGGTTTAGCAATAAAACCAGGCAGATTGTTTGTTGCTGCCTTCAGGTTACTAGCTATAATAATAAATAAATCAAACTAAATCAATTGGTTTTTGCGAGATTAAAAAAGCAAGGGTTTACCCATGAAAGGAGACCAGCTTCAGTGCGGGGAGGACATTTTCTTCAAAGCTTGAATGATGGAAGAAGCGTATGGCTTGGAGGAGAGAAGCTAAGCGATTTGCCTGCCCATCCAGCCTTCAAAGGCACGCTTGAGACGATCAAAACCTTATTTAATCAACTCGACGACCCGGAAGTGCGAGATAAAATCGGCTTTCAAGTTCCAGGGACCGAGCGCTATGCCCACAGCTCCTTCCTTGTGCCCTATACTTCTGAGCAGCTTGCGAAACGCAGCGAGTCGTTTGCTTTCTGGTCACAGGAGACGCACGGCATGATGAGCAGGCTGTCCGACTATGCTCGGTCGATGGTAACCGGATGGTATGCGGCAAGATCCGAGCTGGGGCAGCTTGATCCCCATTTCGAATCCAAAATCACCGCCTATTATGAGAAAGCGCGGGATCAGGATTTATTTTTGACCACCGCCATTATCGACCCGCAGATTGACCGTTCCAGCAGTCTCGACGACAGCCGCATCGCCGAACGTTTTCTGCATGTGGTGAAGGAGACGAGCGAAGGCATTGTCGTGCGGGGTGCCAAAATGATAGCGACAGGCGCGCCCTACACCCATGATTTCCTCATTTTCTCCTTTCTTAAATTCAAGTCTGAGGAGCGCAAGCACGCTCATGTGCTGATCGTACCAGCTAACTCGCCAGGGCTGCATATTGTGTGCCGGGAATCCTTCGCGGACGGCAGAGAGCAGAATCATATTTTGAGCTCCCGTTATGACGAGATGGATGCGGTGCTATTTTTCGATGATGTGCTCATTCCTTGGGAAAGGGTGCTGCTGCACGGCGATTCCGAGAAGGTGCTCGCGCTCAGAGCGAACAAGACCGCCAATGCGCTGGCTTTCCATCAAAATGTTGTGCGCTATGTCGCCAAGCTCGAATTTGTAACCGGCATTGCATTCGCGATTGCGGAGGCGATTGGCGCCAATGGCTTTCTGCATGTGCAGGAAAAGCTCGGGGAGCTGCTGACACAAATTTCGGTCATGAAGGCGCTTGTTATCGCCTCCGAGACACAGGCCCGGCCCGATGCTGCCGGCGTGCTCGTTCCGGAAATTTCCTACATTGATGCAGCTCGCAATATTGGAACGAAGTTTTACCCGCGAGCCATTGAAATTGTCCAGCAGATCGGCGGCGGCGGATTTGTGCAGGCACCCGCAGGCGTCGAGGACTTTTATGGCCCCATCTCGAAGCTGATGCATCTTTATTTTGAGGGTGCCTCCGTCAGCGCCGAGAAGAAGGTCCAGTTGTTCAAGCTGGCTTGGGATTTGGTCGGAAGTCCGCTCGGGTCACGGCATGAGCTGTATGAGCGTTTCTATGCCGGGGATCCCGTCCGGGCTTATGCCAACCAATATCTCGGCTTTGATAAGGAAAGCCTGACTGACCCCGTCTGGCGGCTGCTTATGGAAAGCAGCAAGCGCTGAATGACAAGCTTGCGATGAAGCAACGATTTTAACAAAGGAGGCCACTACGGCATGGAAATATTCTGGTTTATTCCCACACATGGCGACGGGCGATATTTAGGAACACGCGAGGGAGCGCGAGCCGTCAGCTACTCCTATTGCAAGCAAATTGCCCAAGCAGCTGATGAGCTCGGCTACAGCGGCGTTTTGCTGCCGACGGGCAAATCCTGTGAGGATGCCTGGGTCGTCGCCTCCAGCCTTATCCCGGTTACAGAACGGTTGAAATTTCTGGTGGCGGTCAGGCCCGGGCTCGTATCGCCTACCCTTGCCGCCCGCATGTCCGCGACGCTAGACCGCTTCTCCAACGGGCGATTGTTGATTAATGTCGTAGCGGGCGGCGATCCCGTAGAGCTGGCCGGTGACGGCCTTTTCCTCAGCCACGATGATCGGTATGCGCTGACGGACGAGTTTTTGGAGGTGTGGCGCAAGGAGCTCGAAGGGGAATCGGTGGATTTTGCAGGCGAGCATATCCGCATCGAAGGAGGCAAGGCGCTGTATCCATCGATTCAAAAGCCCTATCCTCCACTCTATTTCGGCGGCTCCTCGGAAGCAGCCATGGAGGTCGCAGCCGAGCATGTCGATGTGTATTTAACTTGGGGCGAGCCGCCTCAGCAGGTTGAGGAAAAAATCAACCGGATGCGGAAGCTCGCAGCCGCACAGGGCCGAACACTGCGGTTCGGCATTCGTCTGCATGTCATTGTCCGTTCTACTGATGAAGAAGCATGGACGGCTGCAAATGAATTGATTCAGCATTTAGATGAAGAAACGATTGCTTCGGCCCAGCAAATTTTCGCCAGAATGGACTCCGAGGGCCAGAAGAGGATGGCGAAGCTTCATGCCGGCGACCGCTCCAAGCTGGAGATCAGCCCTAATCTGTGGGCGGGCATCGGACTTGTTCGCGGCGGCGCAGGTACGGCCCTGGTCGGAAGCCCGGACAGCGTAGCTGCGCGCATGAAAGAATACGCGGAGCTGGGCATTGAGACGTTTATTTTGTCAGGCTACCCGCATCTGGAGGAAGCTTACCGGACAGCCGAGCTGCTCTTTCCGAAGCTGCCCTTAAACCATAGGGATGCCGGAAGCAACCTTTCCTTCATCAGCCCGTTCGGTGAAATGATCGCCAACAATGAAATACCGGGCGGGGAGAAGCTGACGGCGAAGCGATGAATTCGCGAGATTTGCGTGCCTGTCCAGCAGCCAGCACAAGCACTAGCACAAGCATAAGCATAAGCAGCAAGTAACTATGTCGGTGCAGCATGAGCTGGCGGCCATCGCTACAGAAGCAGAAACCCTAAGCCCGAATGAAAAAGAAGCTTGCCCCAGCAATCTATGCCAGAGCAAGCTTCTTTCTGATTTCAAATGCTGTTTATATTTAAGTGCTACTTAATAAAACCAAGCAGCATTTCGCGAATGACCTTCGCCGCAACGATTTGCGTTTGCTCCGTCGGGTCGTAAGCTGGCGCTACCTCTACAAGGTCGCAGCCCACAACGTTCACACCGGAAGCCGCGATCGCGTGAACCGCTTCGATCAGCTCTTTCGATGTGATGCCGCCTGCTTCTGCTGTGCCCGTGCCCGGCGCTGCCGAAGGATCAAGCACATCGATGTCGATCGTCAAGTAAACCGGACGTCCTGCCAGCTCCGGAAGCACTTTTTTCAAAGGCTCCAGCACCTCGAACGGGTGGAAATTAATGTTCTCGCGAGCATATTGGAACTCCTCGCGCGAGCCCGAACGAATACCGAATTGGTAAATGTTTTTGCCGCCAAGCAGTCCTGCTGCTTTGCGCAGCGGCGTGGAGTGCGACAATGGCTCGCCTTCGTAGCTTTCACGCAGATCCGCATGCGCATCAAAATGAATGATCGCAAGATCCGGATATTTTGCATACACCTCTTGGAAAATCGGCCAAGATACGAGATGCTCGCCGCCCATTCCGACTGGCATTTTGCCATCGTTCAGTACGCCGCGAACAAATTCGCCGATGATTTCGAGGCTGCGTGCCGCGTTGCCGAATGGCAGCAGCAGGTCGCCTGCATCGAAGTATTCAATCTCTTCGAGGCTGCGGTCAAGATACGGGCTGTATTCTTCCAGGCCAATCGATACTTCGCGAATGCGCGGAGGGCCGAAGCGCGAGCCTGGACGGAAGCTGACGGTGAAATCCATCGGCATGCCGTAGATGACTGCTTTGGAAGCCGCATAATCCTCAGAGCTCAGGATGAAGACGTTGCCGGAATATTTTTGATCGAGTTTCATGAGGGCTTGTCCTCGCTTTCTGTACGTTAGCTTATTTAATCAGGTCTTCCACAAATTTAGGCAGCACGAATGCCGCTTTGTGAAGGCGCGGAGTGTAATATTTCGTTTCGATCTCGGCGATCGACGCTTCGTCAACCTCAAGCGGATCGTATTTTTTGCTGCCCAGCGTAAATGTCCACAGGCCGCTTGGATACGTAGGAATGTTCGCACCGTATACACGCACGATTGGGAACACTTCTTTCACATCTTTGTTGACGCTTTGGATCAGGTCCGCTTTAAACCAAGGGTTGTCCGTCTGAGCAACGAAAATGCCATCTTCCTTCAGCGCTTCGTAAATGCCTTGATAGAAGCCGCGTGTGAACAGGTTGGCTGCAGGGCCAACTGGCTCTGTGGAGTCAACCATAATGACATCATACGTGTTCTTATGATCGTGGATATGCATGAAGCCGTCATTCACGATTACTTCTACGCGCGGGTTGTCCAGCTCGCCAGCAATGGTCGGCAAATATTTTTTCGAATATTCAATAACTTTGCCGTCGATGTCAACAAGGACTGCCTTTTTCACCTTAGGGTGTTTCATGATTTCGCGAATAACGCCGCCGTCGCCGCCGCCCACAACGAGCACATGCTCAGGGTTCGGGTGCGTGAACAGGATCGGGTGAGCAACCATCTCGTGGTAAACGAACTCATCCTTCACTGTCGTCATAACCATGCCATCCAATACGAGCATCGTTCCGAATTCTTCCGTTTCAATCATATCCAGCTTTTGAAAGTCTGTTTGTTCCGTAACATAAGTTTCTTTAATCTTCGCCGTAATGCCGAAGCTGTCAGTTTGTTTCTCCGTGTACCACAATTCCATAGCGTGATATCCCTTCTTTCCGTCAATGGTTCAATCTGTATTATAGTAGAACGAGGTCAAAAAGCAACCTTTTACACCATATCCGCCCAAAAAATTAACACTCCGCTAACATAGGATGAATATAGCCTCCCTGCTTTTTCCATACTAATGAGGAATGATCGTTCATCCGAAGGGAGCACGCTCCATGAACAAGCACAAAATCAAGCCCGCCAAGCCGTCCTTAAGACGCAAGCTTTCCGCGTTTTCTGAACGGTTTTTCCCTAGACTCCGCCAGCGTCCAAGCTTGAACCGAAACCGGCGCGCACAAGCGGCCCCAGCATCCGCACATCAGGCATCCCGTCATCAGACGTCCCAGCATCAGGTACCCGGAATGGTTCAGCACCCTACAGCCTTTTATCGATTTAAAAAATGGGCAGGGCGGCTCGCCGCGCTGTTTCTGCTGCTGACCGCCTGCTTTGTCGGCGCTCTGCTGTATTTAAGCATGCAGTCGCTGCCTGCGGCATCCATTAGCCAAACCTCCCAAATGCTCGACCTGCATGGCCAGGTTATCGATACATTCCATACGGGCGAAAATCGCCGTTCCGTCCCGCTCGATCAAATATCCCCCAATCTGGTGAAGGCGACCATTGCAATTGAAGACAGGCGCTTCTACGACCACCCTGGCTTCGACATCAAAGGGCTGGGGCGCGCCATCGTGGCGAATACCGTTTCGTTATCAGCCAAGCAAGGGGCCAGCACGCTGACGCAGCAGCTCGCCCGCAATTTGTATTTGACACATGAGAAAACGTGGCAGCGCAAATTCAAGGAAGCGATCTACACGATGCAGCTGGAGATGCATTATTCCAAGGACGAAATTTTGGGCCTCTATTTGAACCAAATCTATTACGGGCATGGCGCTTATGGCATTGAGGCGGCAGCTTCGCTCTATTTTAATAAGAAAGCATCGGAATTGACGCTTGCCGAAAGCGCCATGCTGGCCGGCATTCCGAAGGGTCCCAAATACTATTCCCCATACATGGATATGAAAAACGCCAAGGACAGGCAGCTTACCATTTTGTCCATTATGGCGGAGGATGGTGTGATCTCGAAGACGGAAGCGGGTAAGGCATATGAAGAGGTGCTGCAATTCCAGCCGCTCGGAGCTGGCAACCAGACCGGATTCGCGCCGTATTTTCGCGATTATGTGAAATATTTAGCCGTGGACAAGCTCGGCATCAACGAGCAGCTGCTGAACGAAGGCGGCATTACGATTTATACAACCCTTGATCCTGTGGCGCAAAATGCTGCCGAAGCCGCTGTCGACAAGGAACTGGCGGACAGTGACGGTCAGCAAGCAGCGCTCATTTCGCTTGATCCGCGCAATGGCTACATTAAAGCTATGGTTGGCGGGCGGGATTACAAGAACAATCAATTTAACCGCGTATTTGCGGATACACGCCAGCCCGGCTCTTCTTTCAAGCCGATTGTTTATTTAACCGCGCTCCAAGACGGGCTGTTGACGCCCATTTCACGCTTCAAAAGCGAGCCGACCTCCTTTATCTATGATGAGGGACGCAAAGTGTATAAGCCGAGCAATTACAATGACAAGTACACCAATGACTTTATTACGATGCGGCAGGCGATTGCCAGCTCCGATAACATTTACGCTGTAGATACGATTATGGCGGTCGGCGCAGACAAAGTCATTGAGACGGCGCGCAAGCTGGGCATAACCAGCCCGATGAGCCCGCTGCCATCGCTTGCGCTAGGCACCTTCCCGGTCAGCCCCTACCAGATGGCTTCGGCTTTCGCTGTGCTGGCGAACGGCGGCAAACGGGTTGAGCCGATCGCTATTACAAAAATAGAGGATCGCAGCGGACACATCTTATATGAAGCGAAGCAACAAGCCGAGCAGGTTGTCGATCCCGCAAATGCATTCGTATTGACCAGCCTGATGGAGAGCGTCTTCGATACCGGAGGGACAGGAAATCGCGTAGCTGCCATGATTAAACGGCCTGTCGCTGGCAAAACGGGCACGACCGCTAATGATGCTTGGCTCGTTGGCTATACGCCAGAGCTGGCTACAGCAGTCTGGACGGGCTTTGACAAAGGCCGCAAGCTGACCGTAGCCGAAGCGCACCGCGCAGCGCCGATTTTCGCCGCCTATACCGAGCAGGCGCTGTCGGCGGTTCCGCCGAAAATTTTTCCGATACCGGAGGATGTCGTCAGCGTCTACGTCGATCCCGCCAGCGGCAAGCTGGCAGAAGCTACCTGCTCGGCGAAGCAGCTCGAATATTTCGTCAAAGGCACAGAACCTGTCGAAGTATGCGGCGAAGCATCGGGAGAGCCCGGGGACACCTCCGTTCAGGGAACAGGAGAGAGCAAAGCTGCCGAGGAGCGAAAATCATGGTGGAATGATTTGAAGCGCTGGTGGCAGCACGACTAATACAAAAACCTAAAAGTAAAGGCACTTCCCCTAATTTTGTCGGAAATTTGATCAAATCGTGAATTTTCTTTGAACATTTCGCATAAAGTGTGTTATAATGAGTGCAAGAAAGCACTTACAAGTAAACGGGGTGTTTATAATGACAACGAAAACAGCAACAATCAGCGACGTTAAATCTGCAACTGCAGCTAGTGTGAAACGTTTAGTAACCGCAATGACCATCATCGCTTGGACCGTTCTCTCTGTAGGCGTAGTCCTTTGCTTAATAAATCTCAGCCACTTCAGCGATAAGAACGTATGGCTTATGGTCGGGCTTGGATTTATGGTAGGCAGCGTATTTATCTACACCATTGGCACTGCTATTGGCCTTGTGCATGCAAGACGGGCCCAGCAGGCTGAAGAAGAGCAGAAGTAACCGTGCTGGAGCAGCACAGCTATTGAGAACGTACAATTTAAAGCCTCACCGTCGATTTGACAGTGGGGCTTTTTATTTTTTTCAACCTATATAATGCAGCCACAATTATGACGATATGATTCATGCAGCAGGACAAGCCTTAGCCCGCGCAAACCGCCAAAGGACGGCGACAGCCGCTTCACCTTTGATAAAGTCGGAGCTTTTTTGAGATCCAGTGAATGACAATTGTCGAACTGGTGAACTTTCTATTACGAAAAAAAGACGAATTGTTGACGTAATTGTTAAGTCAGCAGTTATTCTCCGTAACTTCTGCTAATGTTAAGGCTAAGAGTATATCCAAGGAGTTGAACCATTTGAGACGTTATATTCGTGTATTGACACCCCTGCTCATCATGCTGATGGCCGTTCTTCTCTCTGGCTGCGGCGAGCAGTATCTGGTGCTCGATCCAAAAGGGCCAATTGGCGAAAGCCAGAAGGATTTGATTTATTTTTCAACGATCCTCTGTCTGGTTATTGTCGTGCCCGTTCTGATCTTGACCGGCTACATCGTATGGCGCTACCGCGACAAAAAAGGCAACAACGCTCCCTACCAGCCGAACTGGAATCACAGCACGAAGCTGGAGATTATTTGGTGGAGTATTCCAATTGTAGTTATCGCTATTCTGGCAATCGTAACGGTCAAGTATTCGTATGAGCTGGAGCCATCCAAGCCGATTGCTTCTGCGAAAGCACCGATAACGATTGAAGTGACCTCGCTGGATTGGAAATGGCTGTTTACGTACCCGGAAGAGGGCATATCTACAGTCAACTACCTTCAAATTCCAGAGGGCACTCCGATTCAGTTCAGACTGACTTCTGATACGGCGATGAATTCGTTCTGGATTCCGCAGCTGGGCGGCCAAATTTATACGATGTCCGGCATGGCGATGACGCTTTATCTGCAAGCAGATGAGATTGGCAATTATTACGGCTCGGGCGCCAACTTCACTGGGGAGCATTTTGCCCAAATGACTTTTAATGTGAAGGCAACTTCCGAGGATGATTATAAAGCGTGGGTTCAAGAGGTGAAGACAACCGCTCCGGCGCTGACACAAGAAGGCTTTGAGAAGCTTACTGAGCCAAGCGTTGAGACGGTGCAATCGTTCTCCTCCTTCCCTGAAGGACTGTTCCAGAAAGTCGTGATGCAATACATTGGCGAAGGCGGCTCTGCCCATCATCATGGCGGCTCCACAGCTACAGAAGAAGACACCAGCAAGGATCACGACATGGATATGAGTGATATGGACATGAAAGATATGGACGGCATGGATATGAATCATGACCAACAATCTTCAACGAACGAGCATTCACACTAAACACAAGACGAAAGGAGACGCCGCATGTTTCAGAATCTAATCGATTTCTTGCTCAATGATTTTTTCATCACTGGCGACCCGCTCATACTTGGAGCACAGGTATCCATCGGCTTGTCCATGGTTGCCGTCGTTTTCGCCCTATCGTATTTCAAAAAATGGCGCTGGCTATGGACAGAATGGCTGACCACCGTCGATCATAAACGGATCGGCATTATGTATATTATCGCGTCGATTCTCATGCTTTTCCGTGGTGGCGTCGATGCCCTGCTGATGCGGGTGCAGCTCGCTGTGCCGCAGGTAGAGTTCCTCCACGCCGATCACTATAATGCGATCTTTACAACGCACGGCGTTATTATGATTTTATTTATGGCGATGCCGCTTATGTTCGGCTTATTCAATATCGTTGTGCCGCTGCAAATCGGCGCGCGCGACGTCGCCTACCCGTTCCTGAACTCGCTCAGCTTTTGGATGTTTTTCTTTGGCGCCATGCTGTTTAACGTTTCCTTCGTTATCGGCGGTTCGCCGGATGCAGGCTGGCTGGCCTATCCACCGCTTTCCGAACTTTCAGGAAGTCCGGGTCTAGGACAAGATTTCTATATTTGGGGCATTCAGATTTCCGGTATTGGTTCCTTAGCCACCGGTATTAACTTTGTCGTAACGATTTTGAAAATGCGCGCACCAGGCATGAAGCTGATGAAAATGCCGATGTTTGTATGGTCCGTACTTTCCTCGTGTATTACAATTATGTTCGCATTCCCAATCTTGACCGTTACATTGTTCCTGCTGTTTATTGACCGCTACTTCGGCGCTCACTTCTTTACGCTCGATGGCGGCGGCAACCCGATGATGTATATCAACCTCATCTGGATGTGGGGACATCCTGAAGTATATATTGTTATTTTGCCGGCATTCGGTATTTTCTCCGAAGTCGTATCGGCTTTCTCGAAGAAAAAGCTGTTCGGTTACAAATCCATGGTATTCGCCCTGATGTCGATTAGCTTCTTCTCGTTCTTTACATGGGCGCATCACTTCTTCACCATGGGTTCCGGCGCGAACGTCAATGCTTTCTTCGCCGTAACGACGATGCTGATTGCTATACCTACAGGGGTTAAAGTATTTAACTGGCTGTTTACGATGTACCGAGGCAAGCTGACGTTCCCAACGCCGATGCTTTGGACGATCGCCTTTATTCCTTGCTTTATCGTCGGCGGTATGACCGGGGTTATGCTCTCTGTCGCACCTGCTGACTTCCAGTTCCACAACAGTTACTTCCTGATTGCCCACTTCCACCAAGTGCTGATCGGGGGCGTCGTATTCGGTTACTTCGCCGGACTTTACTACTGGTGGCCTAAGATGTTCGGCTTCAAGCTGCATGAAGGCCTTGGAAAATGGGCATTCTGGCTGTGGAACATCGGCTTCTACGTTTGTTTCATGCCGCAGTACGCGCTTGGCTTGATGGGGATGACCCGTCGTTTCAACGAATACAACTTTGATATGGGCTGGCAGCCGCTTAACGTCGTCTCTACTGTCGGCGCGTTTATTATGGGTCTGGCGTTCCTGTTCCAAGTATGGCAAATCGCGCACAGCATCAAGTTTTACAAAAAAGAGCCAACCGGCGATTCATGGGATGGCCGCACGCTGGAATGGTCGATTCCATCTCCTGCACCGCTTTATAACTTTGCAAGAGTTCCGGTTGTAGACAGCGAGGATGCTTGGTGGGAAGAGAAGCAGCGCTTGGCAAATGGCGGAAAGCCTAAGCCGCTTGCTCCACTTGAACCGATTCATATGCCGAAAAACTCTGCCATTCCATTTTTGATTTCCGTTTCCTTCTTCGTTATGGGCTTCGGGTTCGTCTGGGATTGGAAATGGATGATTATACCTGGCGCAATCGGCGTTGCCATTTGCATGCTGGCGCGTTCCTTCAGCTACGATACCGACTACTACATTCCTGTAGATGAGATCGAGCGGACGGAAGCCGCATTAGGAGGGACAAAATAATGGCACAAGCAGTAACCGGTCATGATAAGCACGGCCATGGCGGCCACGGTCATCATGACGAGCACCATGAGCATGAACATGAATCACTGAAAACATTCGGCTTCTGGATGTTTCTGATTACCGACGTTATTTTGTTCGGTACGTTATTTGCAACATTTGTCGTACTTCGACTCAGCACGGATGGCGGCCCTACGGCCGATGAAATGTTCAAGATGCCTGGCGTTATCGCCGAGACGTTCATCTTGCTTACAAGCAGCTTTACAAGCGGTATCGCTGTGCTTCAAATGCACAGAGGCAATAAGAAAGGCCTTATTGGCTGGCTCGCCGTTACCGCAGTTCTCGGTCTTGCCTTCATCTATTTGGAGGTCAGCGAGTTTATTGAGCTGGTACACGAAGGCGTAACAATTGGCACTAGCGCTTACTGGTCTGCTTTCTTCACACTTGTCGGTACGCACGGTCTTCACGTATCGGTCGGTATCGTATGGATGACCGCGCTGATGATTCAATTGTACCGTCGCGGCATTACGCCAGTAACACAGCGCAAGGTTAATATTATTAGCTTGTACTGGCACTTTTTGGACGTCGTTTGGATTTTCGTCCTTACGGTCGTCTATCTGATGGGGGTGATGTAGCATGGATAACCACAACTCGCATTCCCCGTCTCATGAATCACATGGTTCCATGAGGTCCTATGTCATCGGGTTTGTATTGTCGATTATTTTGACGATTATCCCGATTGTCATCGTCATGAATGATATGCTGAGCAAGAAGCTGACGATAATCGTCATTCTGATTATGGCAGCCTTGCAATTCGTCGTTCAATTGTTCTTCTTCATGCATTTAAGAGACGAGGAAAAGCCGCGTTACAATACGATGGCACTTATATTCGGGCTCGTCATCTTGCTCACCATCGTTGCAGGCTCTATCTGGATTATGTCCTACAACGTTGTAGGTTAGCTTACGCATAACAACAAGAACTCCCGATCGCGCTCCCTGAGTGCTGGCGGGGGTTCTTGTTGTTTCGCTTTATTTTCCAATAGCGCTATAGTACACTTGGAATAGCTTTTAGCCTGATTAGACAGCTGCTACGCTGTGTCTCTACATTCATTTTAGGAGGAACCCTTTACATGTTGAAAATGAAAAGCACCAAAAAAGCTTTTTCGCTGCTCCTGATTCTGGCAGCCATAATGCTTGTTCTATCCGCTTGCGGCGCAGGAAGCGGTACAGGCAGCAATTCCAGCTCAGGAGCCGCTGGATCGGCAGCTAACGTGTCCAGCGAGTCTTCGGCACCTGCTGCATCGGCTGAGCCTTCATCCAGCCCATCAGCCAATCTGCTTGACTCGGACAAGCATCCGGTCGTAACGATTCAGATGAGCAATGACACCGTCATTAAAGTTGAGCTGTACCCGGAAATTGCACCGAATACAGTTGACAATTTTATATCGCTCGTCCAAAAAGGCTATTATGACGGGTTGATTTTTCACCGTGTCATTCAAGGATTTATGATTCAAGGCGGCGATCCGGATGGAACAGGCGCCGGCGGCCCTGGCTATTCGATTCCAGGGGAATTCACATCAAACGGCTTTCAAAATGATTTGAAGCACACGCGCGGCGTGATCTCCATGGCGAGAACGGGCGAACCGAACTCCGCTGGCTCCCAATTTTTCATTATGGTAGCGGATGCGCCGACGCTTGATAACGAATATGCTTCCTTCGGCGCAGTTATTGAAGGCATGGATGCGGTTGATCAAATCGTCAACCAGCCGACTAACAGCCAGGACCGTCCGAATGAGCCGCTTTTGATGACGAAAGTGACTGTCGACTTGAAAGGCATGACGTTCGAGGAGCCAGAAAAAACAAAATAGTTTTTGATTGGTGCATTGTATAATGTATCTGCCTTGCAACAAATAAAGAGGCTAGCGCTGTGCGCTAGCCTCTTTATTTGTGCCAACAGAGTCGCCTTCAACCAGCGTCACGTAAATCCGCTCGTTCTCGACCGGCTCTCCGGCTATGATTTTCAGGAGCTGCTCCGATGCAAGCGCTCCCCATTTATGTTTGGAATAATCAATCGTGGCCAGCTTTGGCTGCATATACGAGGCCAGCTCCACGTTGTCAAAACCGATAATATGAATATGCTCGCCTACGACATAGTCTGTCTGGGATACATAGTTGTGCACGCCAATCGCCATTTCATCGTTCAAGCAAAAAACAGCAGCAGGCTCTGTGTATTCAGCCAATATTTTTTTAGCTGCTTCCTCGCCGGATTCCTTGCGGAAGCTGCCTTCAATTGCTTCAAACGTCAAATCATCGCAGCGCTCCACCGCCTGCTTGACCGCTTGCAGCCGCTGACCTGCGTCATAAGACTCTTCCGGCCCCATAATCGCATAGATTTTGCGAAAGCCCCGATCCAGCAGATGCTCCATCGCCAGTGTAGCTCCTGCCTTGTTATCAAGCAGCACTTGATTAATATTCGGGTGGTTCAGCTCGCGGTCGAGTACAACTACTTTATGACCCAGCTCCGCGTACCGCAGCAGCTCTGTGCTATCGAATGTGGCATCAAGCACAATTGCTCCGTCAATCATCCGCTCTGGAAGCATGCGATGCGAACGCTTGCCGCTGCATACAATCGTATCATAGCCTTTGCGGTGCAGCATTTCATTCACCCCTTGCAGCAAATCCCCATAAAAGGCCCCACTGAAGTCGGTCAAATATACGCCAATAATTTTAGTCTCGCGCGTCTTAAGCGTACGGGCAGCCGCGTTCGGCACGTAGTTCAACTCTTTGGCTATAGCTAAAATTTTGGCGCATGTCTCCGCTGTCACCTTCGGGCTGCCGTTCAGCGCGTAGGAAACCGTCGATATCGAGACACCAGCTTTCTTAGCGATATCTTTAATACTGACCACTGCACTCTCTCCAATCTGTTGCTTCAAGCGTAAACGGCTTTAGCTACCTATGGTAGCAAAGCTCGTTTCGCGTAGAAATGTAAGCCTGATAATATGAGGTTCTCCTTATTATTCTTAGATTTCAAGCGTAAACGGCTTTAGCTACCTATGGCAGCAAAGCTCGTTTCGCGTAGAAATGTAAGCCTAATAATAAGAGGTTCTCCTTATTATCCTTAGATTTCAAGCGTAAACGGCTTTAGCTACCTATGGCAGCAAAGCTCGTTTCGCGTAGAAATGTAAGCCTAATAATAAGAGGTTCTCCTTATTATCCTTAGATTTCAAGCGTAAACGGCTTTAGCTACCTATGGCAGCAAAGCTCGTTTCGCGTAGAAATGTAAGCCTAATAATAAGAGGTTCTCCTTATTATCCTTAGATTTCAAGCGTAAACGGCTTTAGCTACCTATGGTAGCAAAGCTCGTTTCGCGTAGAAATGTAAGCCTGATAATAAGAGGTTCTCCTTATTATCCTTAGATTTCAAGCGTAAACAGCTTTAGCTACCTTCAGCATTAAAGCTCATTTCGCGTAAAAATAGAAACCGAGATTATATATAAGCCTATTAAAGGCATTTAAACTTATAAACACTTATATTTTAAAATATTCCTGATTAATTAACTATATCATAACAGATTAAAGTTGCCTCGACTTATGTGCATACGGCGATCCGAAACGAATCGCCGTACACTGTTCCTTACATGAAAATGTCGATAATCGTTTTTTCGCCTGTTTGATGCTGCTTCACCAGCTGCGGAGAAATTTCCAAACCGCCCGCGCGATAACGATTGGAGCCGAATGCAGCTTCCAATTCATTACCATTTATTTTCACGCTTTTCACAGTCGCATCGCCATCACCATTCAAATGGTAAACGAAGGTAATCGGAGCGCCCTGATATTCGAAATCGAATTGCAGGCCGTCCAACGACTGTGGCAGCACTGGATCAACGATCAGCTTATTTTCCACTTGGCGGATACCAAGCACGTTTGCTATAAGCTGGTTCATATAAATCCCTGGTCCGCTGGAATAAATTCTCCATCCGCCTTTGACCGGAGCAGAGCCATCACGCAGCTGTGCAAAACGATCCTGCGCCTCATAACGCGTATTAAATTTGCCATCCGAGCTGCTGAAATAAGAATTGCTTTGGCGAAGCTCCGCATTAGGCACAGCATCCTTCAAACCAATCGGGTTGATGATTGTAAGCCCATTCCATGCTTCATCCACCTTGCCGAGCTTAGCCATTGCTTCTACATAGCGGATATGGGCATGTACATATTGCAGCCCTACCTCGCGGCCAAAGTTCGCCGCCTGCTCAGCGCGCTTGAAATGCGTGCTTACACCACCGGTATATTTCGCCGGACGGTTCATCAGCCGGACGCCATCCGGGCAGTAAAGCTCGCGCTTGATTAGCGCATAATGCGACTCGGCCTGTTCAGCTGTAAGCAGCTCAGCAATCATGCTGCGGGTCATCGGAAGCAGGCGGTATTGAATGCCTGTTACCGCATCCGTTGGATGCAGCATCAGTTCCGCTTTATCTGGCTGCTCCATGTACAAGAAGCCAGGAATAACATCGGTTTGCAGCATATAACGGTTGAAATCTGCTTCAATGCCCGCACTCAATGCTCCGAGCTCTGCCGCCCACTCTTTATTGTGCGTTTGCATAGCCGCAGACAGATGTGTAAACACCTGGTACGTCAGCGCTACTGTCCAGCTGCTCACCATATACTGCTTAAGCTGGGCGTTGGCAGGCTGCAACGTGTCATCCCAATCGCCATCGCCGTAGGAGGACAAATGGGTGTCATGCAGAAAATGTCCCTTAATATAGGCGATTTCCTTCTGTGCATGTTCAAGCAGCGATGCCGTATGCGGCGTGAAAGCAAAACCTTCTTTCGTCGTATAAGGGATCTGCTCCTCCAGCACGGAATAATCCTGTGTTGCAGTCAAATAGTCGCTCAGCACCTTGAGCGGCCATACGATAATGTCGCCATGGCTTTCTTCCTGCTGTATATTCACGTAGTTGTCGAACATAAACCATTGCGGCCAATTGCCGTCTTCCTCATACTGATGGGAAAATACCGTCAGCAATATTTCGCGAACTGCGCCGTAATTTTGCATCGCCATAAAATATTCGGTCGGCCCTTGGCAAACATCCCGTGTACCCCATGCAGCGCCGCCATATTGCTCCAGCCCGTGAGGTACCGAATAATGGACGAGCATATTGTGCGTGTACCACCATGCCAGCGTATTGAACTTGTCCACTTCAGCGGTATTGCCGCCTTTTTGCGTCAGCTCAAACCCATTCATCACCCGCTTGTAAAAAGCACGGTAAGCCTGTGCCTGCACTTCTGCATCCTCTACGCTAACGTTTGCCGCTGGAAGCTCTTCGCCTTGCAGCAAGCCCTGCACCGTAGCCGTCCATTCGCTGCTTGCGCCTAGCTCCAGAACGACTAGCGATGCGCCGCCAGACTTCATTCCCGTTACGAGCTTTTGCTCATCCGCAACGTTCATCTCCGCTCCATCCACACGCAGACGGTAGCGAAGCTTCGGATAGACACTTGCGCTCAGCGCCGCCGAATCGGCCGTAAATTCAAGCCACTCCTGATTTTTGTTCATTTGATATGGCAAAATATATTCATTATCATTCATCAACACTTGATTCGTGACCAGATAACGGTACTTTCTTCCGCTTGTCGAGCGAACATGCATCCGGACTTCCGGCGTGTCTACGGTTGTATAGTTCGTAATGATGATGAGATCATCGGTTGTTTTGTAATACCATTTTGCAAAGTTAAAGCCCATTTCAAACATCGACGGCATCGTAAGCAGACGATATACGCCATCCAGCTCTACATAAATGCGCTGTCCCGACGTTTTCGGCACATTCAGCGCGTTGCGGGCATTCGTCACCCATTTGTGGAAGGTCGTGTTGCCTACAACCAGCTGCGAGTTGAACAGGCCGTACATATACGAGGTCGTCGTCAGCACATTCGTGTGCAAGCGGTCATTGCCGCCTGTCATTAAAATATGGCCGTGCGGACGCTCAACGAGCAGTTCTTTTTCCTTTAATACAACATGCTCATGGGTCGCAGTGAAAAAAGAAAGCAGAGACTCTCCCGCATACTCCTCCTGCGAGCGTTCAGGGAACAAACCGTTAATCTCTTCCGCCGTCATCGATACGGTTTGTAAAGGGGAACCAATAGCCTCCGCTTGGCGTACCGGATTCGCATCTTGCGATGGTAAAGCAGGCGCAGCACACACTTGCTCCCACGCTTGCTGCACTTCCGCCGAAAAGGCTAGCGACGTTACAGCCTCAGGATGATTGGCTTTAAACAAGCCGTAAAAAACAACATTCTGCTCGCCGTCCGCCTTAACAAGCGGTGTTTGCAAAGCTGTATAAGCAAATTCATATTGGTAAACTTCATTAGCCAATGATGGCTTGGTCAATGCTTCAGCAATATCCGTTTCCTTATAGCTCAAGCCATAGAACTGGAAGCCGTCTGTCGAATAGCCAGCCGCCCCTGTCCATGCCCCTTGCTGCAAATAAGGGAAGCTGCCGCTTTGCGGCATATTTTGGCGGGAACAGACGACATAACCGCGCTGCCCGTCCTCAAATACGGAGTGGTCAATGTATTGCGATTGATAAGCTTCATTGCTGCGAACAGCAGCTTGGTCAGCCAGCCCGATATCTTGACCGTAGATCACATCCACCGTCTCGCCATTGCCAACTACATTTATATCCCAGAACCATACGCCTGCTTCCGACAGCAGGAAACGAACTTGGTAACGAACGCCCTCCGCTTCTCCTGCCCATACGACTTGATTCGCACTATAGGAGACACGGCTATTCGAACGCACACCCAGCAGAGGAAAGGCCGAAATGCCCGATTCACGATGCAAACGCAAATATATATTATTTAGTGAACCGTCTACCGCATTGGATAGAAGCTGATTAATCATCGTGTTGTTGTGGGTAATTTGATAAAGATCGCCGCTGCTGAGAAAGGTGAATGCTAATGGTCCGGCCTCTACTCGAAAGCTGCTTGTGCTTGCTGCTGTCATGTTCATCACTCACTTTCCTGACTTTTTTAAAATATAAGAATTTATAAGTTTCACCCTTATAATCAGCTTATATTTCACCGCGAAACGGTAGCATTGCCGCCAGAAGACGGCTTCAGCCGTTTACGCTTGCTTATTCGTATACATAGGCTTTCATCAATAAACGCATAATAAACAGCTGATACCAGCGAAGTTGATGCAGATTGACGGCATTTGCCGAAATCAATCGAAACGTTTCTATTTTACAACTAAAAGGATTATAGAACGTTTTCAACTTCCCGTCAATTGCTCCCATTACCCGAATTTCATATAAGTGAAACGTTTCTATTATCATTTTAACGCTCCAGAAGCAAATTTCAATAGCCAAAAAAAATGTGTTGAATACGATTACATTCTGTTTTATAATGACATCGAAACGTTTCTATGGTCACTGGCATCTTCTGATGCAATCGCGTATAATCTAAAATCGAAACGTTTCTATGTTTCATAAGGCTTATATATTAAGGGGATCTTTTCAGGAATATGGGAGAGGAGGCATGTCGCTAAAGGCATATGTTCAGAAGGAAGCCAGCTGCTTTAATGCCAGCGCCATTGCATAAACCGGCAACAATAGAGTCATCATTTACTTAAGCCACTGCATCTTAAAATTACAGCTTCTTAAAGAGAGGAAGATTTGGAATGTTTAATAAATCCGTTAAAACTGCACTAATCAGCACCATGCTGCTTTCAGGTATTTTGACAGCGTGCTCATCCAATAATACAAATACAACTGGCGAAGCCGCTACTGGCGATCAGCCTGTCACCATTAAAGTTTGGGGCATGGGCGACCAAGAGCAGACGCTCAAAACGATTTCCGAGCAATTCGAAACAGACAATCCGAACATTAAAGTAGATGTGCAAGTTATTCCTTGGGGCTCGGCGCATGACAAGCTGCTGACAGCTGTTGCTTCCAAATCCGGTCCTGACGTGCTGCAAATGGGTACTTCCTGGATGCCGGAATTCGCAAATGCGGGCGCTTTGCTTGATTTGACGCCTTACATTGACCAATATCCTGAATTTAAACCGGAGAACTTTTTCGACGGTATCGTAAATACAACGCAATTTGATGGCAAAACGTTCGGTATTCCTTGGTATGCTGAAACTCGCGTCCTGTTCTACCGCACTGACCTGCTGAAAGAAGTAGGCTATGACAAAGCGCCTGCTACTTGGGATGAGCTGAAGGATGCAGCAACGAAGCTGACTGCACGCGGCGAAGGCAAATACGGCATTGACCTCGTTCCAGGCGAGCCGACGCTGGGTATTATGTTTGCCCGCCAGAACGGTTCCAAGATTTTTGATGAGCAAAATAAACCTTTGTTCAATCAACCGGAATTCGTTGACGCTGTAAAATATGTAGGCAGCTTCTATCAAGAGAAGCTTTCTCCTGTAGATCTTGGCATTGATGCCGTTCAAGGCTTTGCTGGCGACGGTGTTATCCCGATGTTCATCAGCGGACCTTGGATGATCAAGCCAATTAAAGAGCAAGCGCCTGATATCGATGGCAAATGGGCAACAGCCGTTCTTCCATCCGGTTCGGCGAACAACAACTCGATTCTTGGCGGTTCTGATCTGACTGTATTCAAATACAGCAAAAACCAAGAAGCAGCAGTTAAGTTTATTGCCTACATGAGCAAACCAGAAGTTCAGTTGAAATGGAAAGAGCTGTCCGACGCGCTTCCAGCTGTACAAAGCGTATGGCAGGATGCTTCCATGACTGCTGATCCTAACCTTCAAGTCATTGGGGAGCAGCTTAAGCATGCTGAAGCAACGCCAGCTCTAACCGCTTATGACCAAATTTCGCAAAAATATGTATCACACTTTGAGCAAATTTATCGCGCTAACGCTGACGTACAGACGGAAATGGACGCTTTGAACGTTGAAGCCGAAAAATTAATTAAATAATCTTTTAGCCGGCAGCTGCTTTTGGGTAGGGTTGCCGGTTATCCCTATTATTGTCCATTTGCGCTCAAGCGTAAATTTAAAGGATGTGACTTAGCCGATGAAAGGCATATTGAATAATAAAACCCCTTATTTCTTTATTGCGCCAACTTTGATTTTGCTCGCTATGTTCTCCCTGCTGCCCATCGTTATTGCGCTGGTCATCAGCTTCACAAATATGGATCTCGCCGGCCTTGCCGATGTATCCAACATTTCATTTGTGGGCATGCAAAACTACTTGGACGTATTGACTGATCCCTTATTTCTCCAAGCGATTACCAACACGCTTTATTATGTCATTATTGGCGTTCCATCCGTTATCGCCCTGTCGCTAGCGATTGCGCTGCTGATTAACTTCGGCAAATCAAAAGTATTTACAACGTTCCGCGTTATTTACTATTTGCCGTCCGTAACCAACGTCGTTGCCGTTGCGGTCGTATGGACTTATTTGTACAACCCATCGCTTGGCTTGTTCAACTATTTGCTGAACCTTGTGCATCTTCCAGATGTCCAGTGGCTCCAGCATCCGATTATCGCTAAAATCTCGCTGATCATTCTTGCCTTATGGCGGGCGATCGGTCTGAATATGCTTATTTTTATCGCAGCTATCAAGGGCATTCCACGCTCTTATTATGAAGCTGCGCAAATTGACGGAGCTAGCAACTGGCAGCAAATGCGGACAATTACGCTTCCGCTGTTGCGTTATGCTATTTTCTTCGTTTCCATCACCACGATGATTGGCTGGATTCAATTTTTTGAAGAGCCGCTCATTATGACCAAAGGCGGGCCGCTTAACGGCACGATGTCCGTAGCCTTGTTCATTTACAACAACGGCTTCCAATACAGCAAATTCGGATATGCTGCGGCAGGATCCTTTATACTATTTATTTCCATTATCATCATTACGCTCATTCAATTTAAGTTCCAGAACAAGGAAACAGATGTTTAAGGAAAGGAGAGGGGAATAATTATGGCACCGAAAACAAAAAGCGGCACAGCCCTTCAATGGCTGCTCGGCATTTTGCTGACTGGCGGCGGGATAGTAATGATGCTTCCGTTCGTATGGATGATTATGTCGGCGTTCAAAACGGAAAGCGAGGTCAAACAGCTTCCTCCTACGCTCTGGCCGAAAAATATAACGTTCGACAACTTTAGCAATCTGTTCGTCAATATGCATTTTGGCACGTATTTAAGCAATACGCTGCTGATTGTCTTTTTCTCCTTTATCGGCTTGTTCCTGAACGCAATGGCTGGTTATGCATTCGCCAAGTTCAAGTTCAAAGGCAAAGATAAGCTGTTCTATCTCGTACTCGCTACGATGATGATTCCCGGCCAGGTAACGATGATTCCTGTTTACCTGCTGCTCAATGAAATGCATCTGACGAATACGATGGTCGGCATCGTGCTTCCGGGCTTTGTCGGCGCATTTGGCATCTTCCTGTTCCGCCAGTTTATGTCTACGATTCCCGACGAGCTGCTGGAGGCGACCCGGTTAGATGGGGCAAGCGAAGTCCGCACCTTCTTTCAAATCGTGCTTCCGATCTCCAAAGCCATTCTGGCGATTCAAGGCATTCTGACGTTTATCGGCGGCTGGAACAGCTTCCTATGGCCGCTCATTATCGCCAATGACGAGAAGCTTTACACGCTGTCCGTCGGGCTGGCTTTGCTTAAGGGCGAGCATGGCAGCAACTATGCTTTGCAAATGGCAGGCTCCACCTTCATGGTACTGCCAGTCGTTATCGTATTTATTTTCTTCCAGAAGCAAATTATTGAGAATTATTCGATTTCCGGCATTAAATAAACGCAGCAGCTTTCACGATATGAATAGGCAATCAAGAGTGTTAACAAGGAGGTTCCATCGCAATGGCCTTGTTTCAATGTGATTTTTACTCGGAAAAGCTGGGCTTCTCGACCGGCATGTCGGTTATTTTGCCGCAGCCGTCATTAGCTGAACTTTCTTCCCGCAAGGAAGGAACGGATTGCAAATATCCGGTGCTGTATTTGCTGCACGGGCTGTCCGACGACCATACCGCCTGGACGCGTTATACGTCAATTGAACGTTATGCTTCCAGCAAAGGAATCGCTGTCGTCATGCCTGGCGTGCATCGCAGCTTTTATGCAGACATGGAGCAGGGAGGCCGCTACTGGAGCTTTGTCAGCGAGGAGCTGCCGCGTGTGGCCCGCTCCTTCTTCCCGCTATCAGCTCGCAGAGAAGACAATTTTGTCGCCGGCCTCTCGATGGGCGGCTATGGCGCGTTCAAGCTGGGACTGCATCATCCTGAGCGCTTTGCAGCTGCAGCGAGCCTTTCTGGCGCGCTTGATGTTGTCAGCCGGCTCCAGCATCCCGACTTCTCTTATACGGATGAAGGCGAGTTTGGACGGTTGTACGGCAGCATAGAGAAGCTGGAGGCTGGGCCAAGCAATTTGTTTAACCTTTTAGCCTCTGCAGCTGAACTTGCCCCTGAGCAGCAGCCGAAGTTTTATCAATGCTGCGGGACAGAAGATTTTCTATATGAAGATAATCTTCGCTTCAAGGCAGCAATGGAGGAGTATGGGCTGACTCTCACCTATGACGAGGAGCCGGGCATGCATGAGTGGGGCTACTGGGATCGCAATATCCAGCGCGTCCTCGATTGGCTGCCGCTTTCCCGCTAGAACCATAAAACGCTTGCTCCGGTTGTTATCTGGAGCAAGCGTTTTATGGTTCTTTTTTTATATAATCGATGAGTTCTTAAAAACCGCGCTGCTCGATTTTGATAGACTTTGGCAATACCAGCGTCATTTGAGCATTATACATATTCGACTGAATCGGTCCGTTATGCCGATCAAATTCGCCGACCATCACATACATGACCGACCCCACTACGCTTGTGCTAACGAGCTGCTCCGAAGTGTCGATCGGCTCTGCAGCCCAGTACTGCACCTGCCCCAGCAATTGCACCTTTCCGCCGTCTACTTGATCTACACTTACCGGACGGAGCGCTTGCACGACGATTTTATCGACCTTGTCCGGCACGGAAATAGGCGCCGTCTCGATCAGTGCCGTCCGTTCCATTTGGCGCATCGCCCCGCGGAACTCGTCCAAAATCCCTGTTGAAATCAGGCCCGCCATCGCAAGGCTGAAGCTTCCGATCATCCCTACAATAAACAGGCTGATCCAATCATAACGAAGCGTCGTCCGTTCGCTGCCCGCAAACCAAATGTACAATAAAATTTCTGCTCCGAGCAAAATAAAAACAAGCGGTGCCACCCACAGCAGCATATTGTATGCCCCTGTGCCGCTCCAGATGGAAACCGCCACAGCGATTCCCATCAATAATAAGGCAACGCCCATCGAAAGCGTGCCTACACGCCACTGCTTCATTCGCTTTTCCCCTTCCGCAGCGATTCCGTTGGTGTCCAATCTTTAGGGGGAAGCCCCTTATTTCGTTGGAATCCTCTGCCAAATGCCATGCGCAGCCCCGCGGCGATCATGACAAAAGCGACAAGGGCGGTTGGCAAATTATATTTTATATTTTGATACTGGGCATACCATCTTGGAAAATAATTCGCCGCGTAATCGGCCAAAACACGATCACCCATAAAATACAGCCCGATCAGCAGCAGACCGATGCCGATCCAGCGCTGATAAGGTGCAAACTGCGTAATAATCGCTTGATCCTTTAAGCCTTCCTTCGGTTCAGTCGAAAGCTGCCGCATGACATCGAAGAAAGCGAAAAACCAGAATAGCGGCATCAGGAATAGAAACATCGACAGCCGCAGCGCATCCATTAAATAGACGGAGGCGAGAAAGCCTGCCATAATTTGCAGGCCGCGTGTTTGAAGCCCGAGGTATAGATGCCCTGCACCGGGAAAGAGCGACAGCGTTGCAGCGAGCGCTTTATTTTTGCGCCCCTTGTTCATGTACTCCTCCATCTCTTCGAAAAACGGCCGATCCTCCAAGGGCTCGCCCCGTTTTTTGCGATGCAGCTGCTGTGAAGCATCAAAAATGCTGTAAATCCAGATAACGGGCACGCCTAGCAGAAAAATAAGAAACTCTCCTGTTCCCGTTACCATCGATATAAAAATAACAACGGCGAATAAGCCGATGGATGCAACGAGAAAGGCAATACCCCGCTGCATCAGCCCAAGCGCCATATGGCCCAAACCGGGAACGATGGAGAGCAGCAGCGTATTCGTACGCTCCTTCTGCTCGCTGTAGGTTAAGATATCTGCTTGTGTGCGCATCGCTCCCGGCGGCATGTTGCTGTACATCTGATCTGGTCTTGGAGGTGCGCCCACACCATAGGCGGACTCATCTGGATGCGGCTGCCGCCTGCCAATGAGCGTTACAATCATATCGAGCATATTGATGCCCCAGAAAAGAAACGACAGCAAGCATAGAACAAAAGCTGTATCGTCATTAATAGAGCTCGCCATAGCAATCAATACAAGCAGACCTAGCGGTCCGAACCCTCCCGCCGCATATAACACGAATCGTATTGGACGCCCCAGATAGGCATGGCCGAAGCCGGGAAGCATGGACAGCAGCAGCGCAACAAGGGGCTTTTTCTCCCTATTCATTCCTTGATCTCTCCTTCATCATTCGTTATTTAAACCGTTTGGAGGCGATGCCGTCCAGCCAGAGGGAAGTGCGGTTCATCATTTGCTGCGACCAGGAGGACTCGCGCTGCTCTTTGTCTCGGATGAGCTGCTCCTCTTTATGCTGCAGCCTGCTATGGTCTATTTTTTCAAGCTCCTGCGAAATGTTGTTCAGTACGCCTGTACCGAGCAGCAGCAGGGTAATGACCGCCGCGGCGGTATAGTGGGTTGCCGGATGCTGGAGCCAGGATCTGCGGCGGTATGATTTCTCTTGAAGGAACGGACCTGGCACGGACAGCTGCTCCTGTATTTCAGATTCCGACGCTCCGAACAGCTGCTTGCTGAGCTTGCGGCCCATCTGCTCAAAATCCGGAAGCTCAATCGCCTGATTTAACGGACTGGCTTCTGGAACGGCTCCTGCTATATGAGCCACAGACATAGGGGTGCTCCCCGCCATATCCGCCTCCAACACGAGCATAAATTGCTCTAAGCATTCGTCGCATTCTGCAAGCTGCCGCTCGATCTGCTCGCGTTCAGGCTCTGAAAGCACATTCGCCACGTACTGCTCCAGAAGGGAGGCCTCCACATGATTCAAATGATGCACATGTTTGGATGCTGAGGATGCTTCATCCGTCATTGGCATTTTCAGCTGTTCTATGGGCTGTTCTATGGGTTGTTCTACGGGCTGTTCAACCTGCTTGCCCTGCTGTTGCGTCCTTGAACTCTCGCCAACCTTGTATTCCTCATGATGACTCATTCAAAGTCCTCCCTTCTCCAGTGCCGCTTAATCCAGTTTCTAGCCCGGTATAGGCGCGATTCTACACTTTTGCGCTCCAGTCCGGTTGAGGACGAAATTTCCTCGTATGATTTCTGTTCTATATAAAAGGCATTTACAACTTCACGATAATTGTCCGGGAGCTGCTCGACCTGTTCTCGTATGTAGCGTTTTTCCTCGCGCTCGATCGCAGCGCGCTCCGCAGGCATCGCAGTTCCTTGCCCATCGGTGCCGGGTCCCAGATTGTCCACATATTCGCTCAGTTCTTCCGGCTTGCGCGCCTTGCTCCTCTTCCAATCAATCGCACGGTTTACAGCAATGCGGGTCACCCAGGTTTTAAAGCCTTCCAGCCTGCACTCGGGGAGAGAGCGGTGAATTTGCAGCAGCACTTCCTGGGTAACATCCTCCGCATCATGCGGCGAATGAAGCACAGCATAAACCGTTTTATAAATATGAGCGCCATATTCCTGCACGAATGACTGGAATTCCGCAGGCCCGCCGTCGCGGAGCGCTATTAACCATGCTTCATCTTGAATCTCTCTCTCCCCCTTCCCTTTATATTAGACGCCATAACCATGGCGTTCCCCTGCACCTTATTTCAAAAAAGATTATTGTGCTTCTAATGTATTAAATGATGTAATTTTCGCGAGAAGAAAATACTAGAAGAGGCTTCACAAAGCACTATTATATGTGAGAAAATGTAGATACATGTCGAAAATCAGGAAGTTGAGGGATTTACTAGTGGCCTTATCTTTGGAAGAATTACGACGTTTTAGAACTTTGACTATTATCGCTCTTTTCTCAGATGATGATCTCCTTGATACTCTGGTCTTAAAGGGTGGAAATGCCTTAGATATTGGATATGGCATGAACTCCCGCGCTTCAATTGATTTAGATTTTTCCATGTCTCAGGATTTTGAAAGCATTGGCCTTAACGACTTAGAGGAAGTACGTCAACGCCTCGAACTCGTACTTTCCAGGAATTTTTTTGATAATGGCTATAAAGTATTCGACGTTAAAATGATATCCAAGCCTAAAATAAGAACTCCAAAAACCCCCTATTTCTGGGCAGGATATGAAGCCAATTTCAAGGTCATTGAAAATGACAAATTTGAAGCGCATAAGAATGAGCCTATTTGGTTGATGAATAAATCAATTACAGTCAGCGATACAAAGAAAAATATAACAATAGATTTTGGAATGCATGAATATCTAGGGGATATTACAATGGCAGAACTTGATGGATATATCGTCCCCATCTATACGCCAACACTTATTGTTTTAGAAAAAATAAGAGCCGTGTGCCAACAGATGGCCGAATATAATGTTAGTATTGGAAAAGAAGAGAATTTCGGAAAAGCACGACCTAGAGATTTTTTTGATATCTACACGGTATTAGAAAGTTCATTAATACATATCGACTTTAATCATCCAGATACTATACGCCATTTAAAAGCTTGCTTCCAAGCTAAAAACGTACCCATTGAACTAATTGCCAAAATTCCAGATACACTTGAGTTTCATAAGCAAGATGAAAACAAACTAAGAGACAGTGTGGTTGGCTCAGAATTCAAAGGCTTTGATTTTTACTTCAACTATGTAGTAGATCTTTTATATAAAAACAAATTGCATATACTTGCTGCATAAACTAAGAACCGCTTGAACAATTCAAGCGGTTCTTAGAGTAATTAAGATAAATTTCGAGGGTAATATAGCTTCCAACGACTAGAATATGCTTTTTCAATAATATTGTAGGTTAAATAAAAATCATGTTCCATTGGTATATTTGACATTAATTTAAGCGCAGTATCATTGTACCCTGCTAACTCTAGGTAAAATCCAATTGGCTGATGGTATGGGTAAATATATTTTAATTTCTGAATATACATCCGCATTTTATTTATAGAAATTAAGCCCTTAGCGCGCCTATAAATGTTCAATACTTCATTAACGCCACCGGAATAATCTGGTCGTACTGCAATGTCAATCAAAGTTCTCTCCAAATCCGTAACTTTAAACCCATTTTTATCTATAATTCCCAATTGATTTGTATAGCGGCCATTCAAGACATATATACGACGACTCTCAAAATCAAAAAAATTATTTGTTTGTCGCATAGGCTTTAAAAATGCCTGATCTATATTCTGCTGTAATAACACCCCGGAAGGCGCCCCTTTTTTTTCAGATTGTTCCCTGTTTACATAAATAGATTTTACAATTTCATTAGTCAAATCATGTAAAGTAACTGCGGAATAATGGCTTAAATACAGATTGGAAAATAAAGAAACAGCAAACTCAGTGTGATCCAGTTGGCTGTTAGTTAATACATATCTAATTATTTCTCTACCACCTAAAATAATTACGACTTGGCGCAAGATTTTTCTTCGCTCAACAAGAAACTCTATAAATTCTTCGGTTGTTGTTGAAGCAGGTAATTTCCATTTATATTGATTGGAAAAAAGAACAAAATTTATATCAGAAATGCTGAAAATATTTTTTTTCAATTCTTGAAGTACAAATTCAATTTCTGACTTGTAGAGATCCATAATCTGATACCGATTAGGGCGTGGCATATCAGACCTCATTCCATAACTTATTAAATATCATCTAGTGTATACACTAGATGATACCACAATCACAGGAATAAGTCAACATCTGCAAGCTAATTAAATGCGTATGATGATTATATAATCAGGTGTATACACCTGATTATAAACATAAAAATTAAATTAGTCAAGATAATTTCCATAGGTTATACCTCCTTGGTAACTTGACACACAGCTTCAATAACAATCAGAAAGAAGCTTTTATAACATTCCATACTTTCCTTGCGCAATATTGGTTAAAAGACGTGCAATCTCGTAAGTCACCATCCTTATTAATATAAAATGTCTTGTATTTACGCACAACTATAACAAAAAAGGCGTTCAAGTTACGAACGCCTCTATCCTGTACAATTATCATATTAATAAATCGTAATTTCCATCTAAACAAGCGGATGTATCCTTATGCCTCCAAAGCCTGCTTCAGCTCATCAGAGGAATTGGTCCACCATTCTTCATTATGCTCGATTAACAGCTTGCGGAACGCAGCCTTTTCTTCCGCACCCAGCTCGCCCAAGTTGTAGCGGCGCTTAATCGCATGATCAAGCTTGTTGACATGGTCAGCGAGAATTTTCCAGCCGCGGCGTGCTTCCGTGTCAATCCACATTTCGCAAGCGGTTGCGCCAGCGTAGTTCGTGCCGTTCTCTCCGCGTTCTACCGCAACCCATACAATCCAGCATTGGCGGCCATTAGGCGTATCCTCTTTATTAGGAGAAAACTTGATGCCGCGCTCTACCTTGCTCTTGGCATGCATCGCGCCGTCGTCGATATAAGCGACGCCCGCATCAATAATAACGCAGGATACTTGGCTTAGGTCGATGGTGCCTGCACCAAAGCCTTTATGCTGTTTGTTGCTCACGACGTTAAGCGCGAGTGATTTCTTTTCTTTTTTCTCCGGTTGTCCTTGCTGTTCCATCCGTTCGTACACGTCCTCTCGTCACATTTCATCTATTGTACTGCCGCAGCAGCTTGCAGCCAATCTCTCCTTTCCATTTTGAACGTTTTTCCCCAATAACACAAGCGCACACGGCACAAATTCCTGCCGAATCCGCCAGCGGCTGCCGCTTTGCAAGCCCTCAACAGCATCGCTGCAAAAATCCGCAAGACTATTCCGGTACAAGCCGACATATACATGCTGTAGATGCTTGTCAACGGGAGGGAAACGTTCAATGACTCCAGGACCTTTCAAACGAATCGCGCTCATTATGCTCTCGGCCGTCCTGCTCGGACTGTCGCTGCATCATGGCTTCGGCAACGCTTGGCTATCCCAGTATACGTACGCCTCTGGCGCCACAGACCCGATTGGCATTGCCGATCTCACGACAGCAGCAGTAGAGCAAGCTGCTCCGCAAACGGCCAAGCCGCCTGCCCCGGCAGCGCCAGCACAGCCCGACCCTGCCCAGATTGAAACGGTACAGACGCTTAGCAAAAGAGTCGTCCAATACAACATGCAAGTGGCGCTTCGGGAGGATATCCGATATTTGGATGGCTCTCAGACCGTAACTTGGACGAACCCAGGCAAAAAAACGGTGTCCGAGCTGTATTTTCATCTGTACCCCAATGCCTTTCAGTCCGAAAAGTCGACGTTCATGCGCGAGTCTGGCGGTCAGCTGCGGGGTGACAAGGCCACGGCCGAAAGCCAAGGCTATATGAAGCTGCTTACCTTGCAAACGCTGGAGGGCGAGAGCTTGCTTCCCCGTCTGCATTATGTTCAGCCCGATGACGGAAATACAGATGACTATACGCTGACGAAGCTCAATCTTCCGGTTCCAGTCGCACCGGGCAAATCCGTAACGCTCTCCATGACCTATGAGGTCAAGCTGCCCGAGGTGTTCGCTCGCATGGGCTATTCCGGGAACTTTGTTATGGCGGGCCAGTGGTTTCCGAAGCTTGCTGTTTATGAACTGGCTGGCACACGCGGCCGAACGAATGAAGGCTGGAACGTCCACCAGTATCATGGCGATTCGGAGTTTTACAGCGATTTTGGCTTGTACAGCGCCCAGATTACAGTGCCAGAAAACTTTGCGGTCGCTGCTACCGGCATTCAGACCAAGGAAGCTGTGACGCAAAATGGCACAAGCACCTATCAGTTCTATGCCGAAGACGTGCATGACTTTGCTTGGTCAGCCTCGCCGGACTTCATATATGCGGAGGACACATTGTCAGGAACGGGTATTCCGGGTGTACGCATTAAGCTTTATTTGGACCCTGCCCACGAAGGACTGAAAGACCGCTATATGCATGCAGCAAAATCAGCGCTGTCCAAATACGCGGAGTGGTACGGCGATTATCCGTATTCGACGCTGTCCATTATCGTTCCTCCGAAGGGTGCGAATGGCGCAGGCGGCATGGAGTATCCAACGCTCGTGACCGCTTTAGCGGCTGAATCCGATAACCCTGGCTACAGCCTAGAGCGCACCGTTGTGCATGAGATTGGCCATCAGTATTGGTACGGGATGGTTGCATCGAACGAGTTCGAAGAAGCGTGGCTCGACGAAGGCTTTACTTCTTATGCCGAGGATAAGGTGATGGAGAACGCCTATGGCGTTGAGCCTAACTTGGCTATGGAAGCCAGCTATATTACGGCCCCTGCCCCATTGAAGCAGCCTTCATGGGCTTATCACAACAGCGATGAGTATGCGGAAAATGTATACATGCGCGCCAAGCTTGTGCTGGTCGGCATTGAGAAGCAGGTCGGAGCAAAGACGATGTCAAAAATTATGCGCACATATTTTCAAAAATACAAATTCAAGCATCCAACCACATCTGATTTCCAGCGTGTCGTTGAGCAGGTTACGAAGGAAAAATGGCAGGACTATTTCCACCAGTATGTATATGGCAGCCTGATGGCGGATTTTTCAGTAGAGGCTATTCGAGTGAATGAAGTGGAGCAGGATGGCCAAACGGAGTACGAGTCTACGGTGCTGATCAAGCGCAATGGCGGGCAAAATGGGCCAATCCCGCTTATATTCTCCTTTACAGACGGCGAAAAGATTTCGAAAACATGGGATGCCGCCGAGTCGCATATCCAGTATAAGGTTGTGCATGCTGCTCCGCTTGCCTGGGTGGCGGTTGACCCGAAAAACAGCAATGTGCTGGACAACAAGCATATTAACAATTTTATGCGCGCAGAAGTGCCCGAGCAGTCGCGCATTCGATGGAGCCTCGGTTTGACGAAGCTCATTGAAGGCTTGCTCGGATCCGTAGGCTGGTAGAGAGGAGGTTGAAAAATGAAGCAGCATATGAAGCAAGGCTGGCGGCTCGCTATCCGCCATTTCTATATCGTCATTCTGTTATTCCTTTACCAGCTATTATGGGGACTTTTCCTTTACCGTTTTGTTGATATGACTGTACTGCCGCTGCTGCGGCGCTTTCCGCTCCAGCATCCGTCTGACTCGGCCGTGTCGCTGTTCTTCAGCGAGGCCCAGTTTCAATTGACGAAGACGGATTTGATCAATCCTTATTTGTGGCTTCTGGGCGGCTTGTTCGCCGCCCGCATGCTGCTGACGCCGCTGTTCAATGCGGGGCTGCTCTACTCGCTGCATCATATGGGCGAAATAGGCGAAACGCAGTTTCTTCAAGGCATTCGCAAAGCTTGGAAGCCCGTGACGCTGCTCTATTGGCTGCGCACGCTGCTTATTTTCGCACCCGGCTGGTTCCTGCTGCCTCGCGCCTTCAAGCTGCTTATGGAGGGCCATTCGCTAGGCGAGCTGCTGCAAGGCACGCTGCCGGGCTTTGGCGGCTGGCTGCTATGGAGCTTCCTCGTTCACCTGCTGCTGCTCGCTATGCAGTTCGGCGCCGCCTCCGGCACGGGCTCCTTGCGCTGGCTTGGCCATGCGCTCCGAAATCTTTTCCCTTATGCCGGCATCTCTCTGCTGATGTGGCTGCTGGCTATTGCCGCTTCGCTCTGTGTGTCTGGGCTTTCCTATGCTTGGGCAGGCATGCTGGCACTCATCATGCATCAAGCCTATCATCTGCTGCGCACCTTGTTAAAAGTATGGACGCTCGCTGCCCAATACGATTGCCTGCAATCCAAGCAGAGCTGAGACCCTTAGAAAAATGAGGGCAGCCCTACCTAATTCTCATTTAGTATTCTCATTTTTCTAAAGTCCTTCTCATAAAAAAAACCGATTGCGGCCAGAAGGCCGCAATCGGTTTTTTGCCGTTATCCTGGACCTGCAGGCAAAGCCTCCATTTACTTCCCAGCCTATATGCCGACCTAGCACAAACTCTCTAAATCTTCATTTTACGCTATAATTCTTGCCTATTTACACGATTCTTAGCATATTGGCTGCCTATTTATCATATAAACTGACAAAATGTTTTTTTGCCCAAGAACGGCGATAGAACGAACATTTATTAGGCAAGAAACTTGTTTTAACGCAAAATTGAGCCAAAAGGTTACATGAGAATTATTAGAAATTCATTCATATAGAAGGAAATCACATGAAAAAACCGAATTATTAGCGCAGAGCAAAATTAAACCAGCCTAATTTTTTATACCGCAAAGGTATAGAAATACGGGGGAACCACTTTGGGTGAATTGATTTCGATGCTTGGACGGCTTGATTCAAGTGTCTTGGAAATCATAGGGAACCTTCACAACCGAACCCCACAGCTAACCTCGTCGGCACCGGAAGGAGTTTCAAATTTTGAAGAAGGTTACTGCACTACTCGTTGGTCTTGTATTAATGCTTGCTTTCCAAGCAGGCAGCGTGTTCGCGAGTTCGAAGATGGATGGTGTTATCGCTGATCTGATCGGCACACCGTACCAAAGCGGCGGAACAACTACGAAAGGCTTCGACTGCTCCGGTTTTACGAAGTATGTTTTCGACAAAATGGGCATCGATCTTTCCCGTACTTCCCAAGCTCAATCGAACGATGGCAGTGAAGTGAAGAAGAGTGACCTGATCGCTGGCGATCTCGTATTCTTCAACACGAGCGGCAAAGGCATCTCCCACGTTGGTATTTACGTAGGCGATGGAAAGTTTGCACATGCTTCCTCGAGCAGAGGCGTTATTATTAGCAAACTTAGCGAGTCTTATTATGCTGATCGTTACGTATCAGCTACACGCGTTATGAGCCAAGACGCTTACGACAAGTACGCAAGCGAGCAATAGAGCCAGACCACGCTTTTTTCGCTTACATAACGAAAAGCTGCTGTCTCAATCAGCAAAGCCGCAGTTGTTTGTCTTCGGACAAATCGCTTGCGGCTTTGCTGTTTTCTGGCACGGACACAAGGGGGCTCGTTTCCATGTATGTATATATTCACCGCAAAGACCTGCGTTCAAACGATTTGCGCAGTTTTGATTATTTGCGCCGCTCTGGGCAGCGCGGCTTTCATCTGCTCATTATAGATCCGGCTCTGGCGGACGGCGACCGGCTCTCTTGCCACAGCGGCCGGACCTTCCTGACACAGGCCGCCTCCCTATTGGAACAATACAAGGCGGCAGGCGAGCAGCTGCATGTGCTTTACGGTGATCCCGCTGCTATTACCGATGCGCTGCTGCAAGCACATCCCATTGAAGAAGTCGTCGTCCACATGGACTATACGCCTTATGCAAGGGCACGCGACCACGCTATACAGCAGGTTGTACGCGCAGCGGGACGCCGCTGGATGCCGCTCGAAGATGCGCCGCTGGCCGATTTGGAGGAGCTCCATACATTTTCCCGGCGCAGTGAGCCTTACAAGGTATTTACGCCGTTTTACCGCATGTGGCAATCCTTTATGCAGAGCCACTATTCCCCTGCGGGCGAGACAACACTGCAGCAGCTTAATACGCTGAAAAATATAGATGCCAGCATGGCAGAGCGCTTCAGTCTGCCGCGGGAGCATTCGGCAGCACCTGCCCTTCTGCAATTAGCTGACAATATACAACGCGGGCAATCGCATGAGGCGGGCAATCCAGCTGCCTTAGAAACGCTTCATGCAGCCGACGCGCTGGAGCAGTTTCTAAATCGCCGCCTGGCTGGCTATGCTGACAGCCGCGATCAGTTTGCAGTCGGCCAGACGAGCCATTTGGCGCGTTATTTGAATACGGGAGCGCTGTCAGCACGGCAAGCCTACGAAGCGGCGCAGCAGCAGTTTGGAGCCGAGGCGTGGATTAGACAGCTGGCTTGGCGGGATTTTTTTCTATATCAAGGAAAATACAATGAGGACTTCTACCGCTATGAGCAGAAGTTTGATTTATCTGCGCTGAGCGATCAGCATTTCGAGGCATGGAGCGAAGGAAAAACGGGCATTCCTGTTATTGATGCCGCTATGAAGCAACTAAATGAAACGGGAGAAATGCCGAATCGGCTGCGGATGGTTGCCGCCATGTTTTTGACGAAAAATCTGTTATGCCCGTTTACGCTGGGCGAGCAGTATTTCCGCCGCCAGCTGGCCGATTATGATCATACGCTGAACCGAGGCGGCTGGCTTTGGAGCTCGTCGCTTGGTTACGACGCCGCGCCGTATTTTCGCATTATGAATCCGGCTACGCAGTCCGCAGCACATGATCCGAGCGGCACTTACATTAGACGCTGGCTGCCGGAGCTTGCCCATCTGCCTGATAAGCAAATCCACCTGCCGCAGCCGCATGCCATCGTTGATTTGAAAGCTTCACGCGCCCGCGCGATTGAGATTTATAAGGAGATTGTGTAAGGATGACAAAAACAAGTGCTGCTCCTGCTGGTGCCCAGCCGCCATTTGGCTGGAAGATAGCCGCTATGGATACTTCCCATGCCCGGCAGTTGTGCGATTGGCGGTATGAGCCGCCTTACGGCATCTATCAATGGCCCGCATGGGAGGTTATGGAGCAAGCCGAAATGGAGTTTGGTGATCCGGAGCTGCGCCAGAGGCAATATGCGGCTATTTTAGATGACCGCGGGGAACTCGCTGGTTTTGCACAGTTTTTCCCGCTAGGGGAAGAAGTGCTGCGGCTTGGGCTGGGTCTTCACCCACAGCTTTGCAGCAGGGGCTCAGGCACCGCCTTTGTGGCGCTGCTGGTAGAGGAGGCTTGCCGCCGCGCTCCTAATAGCGAGCTGGATTTGGAGGTGCTGACCTGGAATGCACGCGCGATTCGTGTATACGAGAAGGCAGGCTTCCGTATTACCGACACGTATATCCGCCCGACACCGCAAGGCGCGGCGGAATTTCATTGTATGGTTTACGGAGGAGGGAAAGAAGCCTAGCGTCTCTCTTCCCCTTCCTCTTCCTTACCTAGCCCTTTCTTTACCCTTTCCGCTCCCATCAGCCACCGACCCGCTCCAACTGCTGCAACTGCAACGGTTCAGCCTGCCTCGTCTGGCTCATGTAACAGCCCATTCGCTCCAAAGCTTCCGACAGCTTTGCTGATGATACCGAATAGGAGCAGCGGATGCGCCCTTCACCGCCCGGGCCAAAAACATGCCCTGGCACGACGGCCACTCCCGCTTCCTTCATGAGCTTGAAGGCGAACTGCTCCGAGCTTAGTCCCGTATGGGCAATGGATGGAAAAGCATAAAACGCCCCTTCCGGCATATGGCAGGAAAGCCCCAGCTGCTGCAGGCCGCCCACGAACATCGCCCTGCGCTGCTTGTAAGCCCCCTTCATTGCATCCTTGTCTGCCAATCCGCTGCGCAGCGATTCCAGAGCAGCAATCTGTCCCATAATAGGCGCGCACATTGCCGTGTATTGATGAATTTTCAGCATTTGCGAAATAATTTCCACAGGGCCGCAGGCATAGCCAATACGCCAGCCTGTCATGGCAAAAGCTTTCGAGAAGCCATTTATGACGATCGTCCGCTCCTGCATGCCAGGCAGCGATGCGATGCTCACATGCTGGCTTTCATAAGTCAGCTCCGCGTATACCTCATCAGAGACGACGATCAGATTATGCGCCTTCACCAGCTCGGCAATGGGGAGCCAATCCTCATAGGACATGACTGCACCCGTTGGATTGTTCGGATAGTTGATCAGCAGCACCTTGGAGCGCGGGGTGATTTTTTCCCGCAGCGATTGTGCCGTTAGCTTGAATTGCTCCTGCTCATGCGTCTCAACGTTAACAATACTGCCGCCCTGCAGCGCTACAATGGGCGAATAAGCGATATAGCTTGGAACTGGGATCAGCACCTCGTCGCCCGGACAAATCAAGGTTCTCATCGCCAGATCAATCGCCTCGCTGCTGCCCACCGTCACGAGAATCTCATCCTTTGGCTCATAATTTAATGCAAAGCTGCTCGCCAAATAACGGGCGATTTCCTCGCGCAGCTCCAAAAGTCCGGCATTCGGCGTGTACATCGTCTGACCGCTTTCCAGCGCTCGTATGCACGCGGCGCGCACGCGCTCCGGTGTTGCAAAATCCGGCTCGCCCACGCCCAGCGAAATCATATTTTCATCCTGCCCGGCCATATCGAAAAACTTGCGAATGCCCGAAGCGGGCAAGCTCTTTACAAGCGGTGAAACGTTATACTGCACCATTATGCCTGCATCCCCTTTTCAAAATAATTAAAAGTATAGTTGTCGCTTTATTCCTTATGAAAGGCCCCACAGCTGTTTTGCCGTATCGCCAATAATCCGAATGCCTTGCACAATATCCTCATCCGCCACGCGGGAAAACCCCAGTCGCAGCGTATTGCCGCCCCGTCCATCCGTAAAGAAATGATGGCCCAAAGTAAAAATAACCCCTTGCTGCGAGCACGCCTCCAGAAGCTCCCGCACCTTGCACGCTTCCCGAAAGGTCACAAACAGATGCAGCCCGCCATCCCCCGACAGCGTCTCATAGGGAACATAGGCTTTGCAGGCTTGCAGCGTCAGCTCGTATTTACGCTTGTATTCCGCCCGCGCCCGCTTCAAATATTTGTGCAGATTGCCATTATGCAAATATTGATAGAGCAGCGATTGGTCAAGCGTCGAGGTATGAATGTTGCGGGCCCGCTTCATGCTTTCCAAATAATCAATCAGCTCGCGGTCTGCAAGCACCCACCCGACCCGCAGGCCGGGGAACAGCACCTTCGAGAAGCTTCCAATATAAATGACGCTGTTGCCGCTGCCCGCCGATGCGATGAGCGGCGGCACATGCGCTCCGGAGTAGCGCAGCTCCTCATTAAATCCGTCTTCAATGACGGGAATTTCATAACGGCTCATGAGCTGCATGAGCGCCAGCCTTTTCTCCATCGACATGACGATGCCTGTCGGATTGTGATAGGAGGGGACAAAATAGGCACAATCGTAGGGGCGCTCCTCCAAAGCCCGTTCAAGCTCCCCCAAATGAATGCCATCCGGCTCCATCGCCACGCCTTTAATGTCAAAGCCATGCAGCTTGAGATTTTTAATCGCGGTATGGTGGGTTGGATTTTCGCAGAGGACTGCGCCATGCTTTTGCCGGAGCGCAGCCAGTACAAGGTCAAATCCTTCCGTAAAGCCGGCAGTGATGAGCATATCCTTGCCCTGCACATCCACGCCCTTGTTCTCCATATAGGTCATCAAATACTGAATTAGCGGCTTATAGCCTTTGGCATAACCATAATTCAGCAGCACATGGCCCTCCACCGACATACGGCCCAGAAACGCCTGCTTCACATGATCCAGATCAAACAGCTTCTCATCCGGAGCGATGCTTGTAAAAGAAATCGTACTCTTGCCTGCGCGAATGCCGCGCTTCATGAGGTCCAGTTCCTCCGCAAGCAAAGCCTGCCTGCTCAGACGCTCCTTCCACGGCAACTGCCAAGACAAGGACGACGGGGCGGCGCTGCCCGCCGAATCCTCCGACACATAATTGCCTTTGCCTTGCAAGGCATATACGCGGCCCTCGTCCGCCAGCTCCGCATAAGCGGCAATGACCGTATTGCGGCTCACACCGAGCAATACGCTAAGCTCGCGTGTCGAAGGCAGCTTCTGATGGGGCTGCAGCGCGCCTTTTATCATTAAACGCTTCATATAATCTTTCACTTGAATCGATATTGGACGGCCTTCTATGAGCTTGAAATCATGATACACTTCTCATCGCCCCACCTTTATCATGGCATGTGGTCCCGCCCGAGCGTAAACGGCTGTCGCCATCCTTTGGCAGCTCGGTGCGTTTCAGTTCGAGAAATATAGAGAAGGGCTGAAACCATCATATCCTTTCCTATATTCTAACAAAAGAACCACGACGCCGGATTTTTCATCCTGTCGTGGTTCTGCAAGCAGCATCCTCTCGTTGCCGGTCCGTCTGCTGTTCATGATCCTTCATATCTGCAAATAAAATAAGGCCGGGGCCAGCAAGGACCGATACGGTCCGAATCCATTCACATGTATCTAAATCGACGTAGGCACGCGACACAAGGGTTCGCTGCGTCTCGCTTAACTGCGCAATGGTAGGAATGAAGTAGGGGCGCCAGCTCCAATTCGCCCCATAATATTCCTGCTGCCGCTCCCACTCGCCAGCCTCTACCCTGCAATAGTTGGCTGATAGCTGAATGCCGTCTTCCCGGCACAAATAAATGCGAACGCAGCTCGGCGGCAGCTCCTCCAACAGTCCGGCAATCCATCCATTGCCTGCTCCGGGTTCGCCCTCTCGACCAAAAGCGAAAGCTTGCTCCTTGTCGATGCACGCAGCAAGCTGCGCTGCTTCCTTCTGCCAATTCCTCTCGGTGCGCAAGCGCTGCTGGACATATTCCGCAAGCTCGGCCTCCAGCGCTGCGGCGAAACGATCCGCCCGCTGAAATTCCGGCTCGGCCTTGGAGAAGAAGAAGCCCTGCACATAGCGGGCACCTGCTTCAATCGCACGCACCAAATCCTGGCGCGTCTCCACTCCTTCAGCGAGCAGCGACGCTCCGATCTGCTCAGCTAGCGCGGAGAAGGAGCGAAGAGCGCCTAGATAGCCATTGTGCGTCGCGCTCTTTTTGATCATATGAATGTCGATTTTCAGTATATTCGGCTGAATATGGGCGATACGATCCGTACTGCTGAATCCGCTTCCTACATCATCAATCGCAATGAGGCACCCTCTCGAACGGTACAGATCCACAATGGAGCGCAGCTCATCCATCGGGCCATTAAAGCTTTCCTCGGTAATCTCGATGACGATGCGGCGGGGATCAATCCCGTATTTATCAATCAGCTGCAGCGTAAACAGCTCGCCGGATTGCTGATAGCGGTGAATCCAGTTCGGCTTTAAATTAATAAACAGCAGCGATTCGGAATTTTCCGCGCCCAGCTTGCGCATCGCCTGCTCCCGCAAAATCCGATCGACCGCAATATGATCCTCTACCGAAATGGCGGCGTCTCCAAAAAAAGGGCCCAAGCTTCGCACGCGCTCGCCTGCACAGGCTCTGCCCAGCACCTCATACCCCATAATGGTTCTGGTGTCCATCGCCAGAATAGGCTGATAGAAGGCAGCCAGCTGCTCGCCCTTAAGGCCCAGCGATTCCGGTATCTTTCGCATCGTTTGTCGGTCCTTCATCGCGTGCTCCTCTACATAAAAACGATGTCATATATTCTTCCATTGTTAAAGTTAGACCCTATTGTAGCGGAATCGACATTCGTTGTAAAGAAGCGACAGCGTTCGCTAAGACCGATTTTTTCCCCAGCTGTCCGGGCTCCGAACGCCCTGCTCGCCCTATGCTCTAAATCAACCGCACCATATGCGTGACATTATCGCCCTGTGCGACTTCAATGACATGATGCTTCGCGTGATAGGAAACTTTGCCTGCGCCCACCTCGATCAGCGCTTGCTCGCCCAATCCGAAAAACACATCGTCGGCCAACGCCTCCATCACCTCGTGCTTTTCTTCCTCTCCCAATGCCTCCCACTCTTCCTTCTCCATTTCAAAAAAAGAGTAGCTTCCCTCAATCGCGCTAACCGCTGTTGTCAGTTCCTTCAATATATCCGCATATTCCCTTGCATGCTTTACGCCCATAATAAGGTTCCACCTTTTCACTGATTTATATGATTCATTTTACCTCATTTTCACAATTTTTAATGCCTTTCTGTTTAAATCCTTTTCAGGTCTAATCTCACCGCCCCCTTCTGTCGATAATATAAATAGAGAACTTTCGAAATTGTATTGGACGGGGTGTATAATGAAAAATTCAACTATTATCGGTATTGTTCTAGCTATCATAGGTATCTTTGGCGGGATGGTCGTCAAGGGAGCTCCAATTTCCAGTCTCTTGAATCCTGCTGCCTACATGATTATCATCTTGGGTACCGTCGCAGCCGTAATGATCGCTTTCCCCATGTCAGAGCTTCAAAAAACCGGCAAGCTGTTTAAAATGGTATTTGGCACACAGAATTTGACTTCACGTGAACAACTCATTACTCAATTTATGGAATGGGCTGGCATTACGCGCCGTGAAGGCCTGCTCGCTCTTGAAGCAAAAGTAGATGAAATCGAAGATAATTTCCTGCGCAACGGCATGCGGATGATTATCGACGGCAACGACCAGGAGTTCGTTCGTGACGTTCTGCTTGAGGACATCGCGGCGACGGAAGACCGCCATAAAGTCGGCGCGCTTATTTTCACCCAAGCGGGTACATACGCTCCTACACTCGGGGTACTCGGCGCCGTGGTCGGCCTGATTGCCGCCCTGTCGGATATGAGTGATATTGAGAAGCTGTCCCATGCTATCGCCGGCGCGTTCATCGCAACGCTGCTCGGTATTTTCACAGGTTATGTGTTATGGCATCCATTTGCCAACAAACTCAAGAGGCTTTCCAAAGCCGAGGTTCAAATTCGTCTCATGATGGTAGAAGGCTTGCTCTCTATCCAATCAGGCGTATCCACCATCGCAATCAACCAAAAGCTGTCGGTATTCCTGACTCCGACTGAGCGTGAGAAGATGAGGGAGAAGGAGGAAGGGGCCGTTGAGCAAAAAGCATAGGCACGAAGAACATGAGGAGCATGTTGACGAATCCTGGCTCATTCCTTATGCCGACTTGCTCACTCTGCTGCTGGCACTGTTTATCGTATTGTATTCAATGAACTCGGTAGACGTAAAAAAATTCGAGGAAATGAGCAACGCCTTCAATATCGCCTTCACCGGCGGTACAGGCCTGCTTACCGATCCAGCTGCGGTCACTACGGGCGATCAAAGAGACAAGCAGGAACCGTCACCTAACGATTCAACGCAAAAGCCAGCTGCTGGTGATGACGAGAAGGACGATGCACAGAAGCGCCGTGAAGAGCTGATGAAGCAGGAGCAAGAGGATCTGGAGAAGCTGAAGAAGCAAATCGATGACTATATTAAGAAAAATGGTCTCACCTCCGACCTTGAGACGAAGCTCAACCAGTCCCAGCTGATGATTACTATTAGCGACGAGGCACTGTTCGCATCTGGCAGCGCTGAAGTGAAGGAAGATTCGCGCGAGCTCGCCACTTCCATCGGCACGATGCTCCAGCAGTACCCGGATTACGAAATTATCGTATCGGGACATACGGACAACAAACCGATTAACACCTATCTCTTCAGATCGAACTGGGATTTAAGCACCTCCCGTGCTGTACGTTTTATGGACATTTTGCTTGAAAACCAACAGCTCTCGCCGACCAGATTTACCGCAAGCGGCTACGGAGAAAATCGCCCGCTTGCCAGCAACGACACCGAGGAAGGCCGAGCGAAAAATCGCCGCGTTGAAGTATCCATTATCCGCAACTATGTAGATTTGGAGAAAGCGCAGGAGCTTAAAATCAAACCAAAAGAATAATCGGCTTGGCAGCACGAATGGGTAATAGAAAAGCCGTCGCCCCTATGCTTATGCATCGGGAGCGACGGCTTTTTTTGCTATTAATGAAAGCAATCGCATTAGTGCTTTTATTTCGACAGAACATTTTCGCTAAACCACTTTCTAAGCTGGTTGATTTGAGCTTGATGGTAGCGGCTATGGTCAGCCATATGCCATAACCCCCAGCGTATGGTTGCTTGCTTTTCATTTTCATGACCGAAAGTGACAACTTGATCCAGATCAGCATCTGTTAATTGTGCACAGATGTCTTTCAACATATTTATAACATCCTCATAGCTGGAAATAAGCGTATTCAAGGGCATGCCTTGGACCATGGGAAGCCGGTTATTTTCATCGATCATAGGGCCATATTGTTCTTTTAATAACTGCGGAAGCGGCTGTCCTTTTATTCTATAAACCCAGTTCAGATCAACATAGAGGATATGTTTGATTAACTGGGCCGTACTATTTGAATGATGGTTAGGTCCCTTGCTGTCTACTTCTTCTTGCGACATGCCGCTTGTGATGGATTTTAGTCGCTCACTGTTCTCTTTCACAGCGGAATATAACATCCCCACAATCGGCGGCATATTCGCTTCACCTTTTAAATCATGCAGCATCCAAGCTCAGCTCCTCATCGTTATTTGCTAGTGTTATAAAAAAAGAAAGCTCCCGAGCCTTCGCTCGAGCTGCTTCCTCCACATGATACGACCATTTCTAACTATTGATTCGATTCAGATTTAGACCCTGCTTTTGCAGACGATGACGGCGACGGCGAAGCTGGCGTATAATCCAGCAGATCAAACAGCTGCGCCTTCTCCAGCTCCGTCAAGTCTCTCCATTCGCCGATAGGCAGCTCGCCCAGCTGAATGTTCATAATGCGTACCCGCTGAAGCTTACGCACATGGTAGCCAAAAGCTTCGCACATTCTGCGAATTTGGCGGTTGCGCCCCTCGGTCAATACGATGCGGAATACGCGCTCTGCACTGCGCGTCACTTTGCAGGGCAGCGTCATGCTTCCCAAAATTTTGACGCCCTCCGACATGCCAATGACAAACGATTCGCTGATCGGACGATCTACCGTCACAATATATTCCTTCTCATGCTTGCCCTCCGAACGCAAAATCGGATTCACGACATCGCCGTCATTCGTCATGAGAATAAGCCCTTCCGAATCTTTATCGAGTCTGCCAATCGGAAAAATCCGCTCCTGATGGTGCACATAATCAACGATGTTGCCCTCAATATGCAGCTCGGTCGTACAAGTGATGCCCGCTGGCTTATTTAAAGCGATATACACATGACCTTTATGTTCACCAATACGGTTGCCGTCAATGCGCACATCATCGCCATGCTCGGCTTGACTGCCTAGAAGCGCCGTGTTGCCATTAATGGTCACACGTCCGTTCTCAACAAGCTTGTCCGCTTCCCTTCGCGAGCAATATCCGGTTTCACTAATAAATTTATTAATTCTCACTTGCGCTCACCTCATTCAAGTATGCCGCTCATTCTGCTGTTCATATTAACCTGCAGCGCTTGCTTTTTCTACTAGTATACCTCCGTCGCCCTCGTCTTTCAAAGCAGGGAGCGTAATCGTCACCGTTGTTCCGGCATTCACTTGGCTTTGAATATCAATCATGCCTTGATGGCTCTGGATAATGCGCTGGCTGACCATCATGCCAAGTCCGGTACCGCTCTCCTTGCCCGTCACGAATGGGCTGCCGATTTGCGAAATCAGTTCCTCTGGTATGCCGATGCCTTCATCTGCTATTTCTATCGTAATGTGGCCCGAATTTCGTTTCAAGCGTATGTAAATGGGCCCTCCAGTCGGCATCGCTTCAATCGCATTTTTCAGCACATTAATGAACACTTGCTTGAGCTGATTTTCCTCACAGGAAATCAGGCAGGGCTCTTCGGCGAAAACGGTCAGAAATTCCGCATTATGCAGATGAGCCTCGCTATCGAGAAACAGCAGTACGTCGCGCAGCACCTGCTTAACATCCTTTAAGGCAAACTGTGTCGCCTGCGGCTTGGCCAAAATCAAAAATTCGCTGACAATCAGGTTAATGCGATCCAGCTCCGACAGCATCAAGCTTGTGTGCTCGGTATTGCCCGTACGATTTTTCAGTTGAAGCTGGAGAAAGCCTCGCAGCGTCGTCAGCGGATTGCGAATCTCATGGGCGACACCAGCCGCCAGCTGGCCAACTGTCGTCAGCTTCTCGGAGCGGCGCAGCAGCTCCTCCATCTTGTTGCGGCTCCTCATGTCGCGGGTAATGCTAGCGAACGCCTTCACCTCGCCCGCGCTATCGCGAATCGGGGATATCGTGACGCTTACGGGGATAACCTCGCCCGACTTCGTTAAACGCTTCGTCTCCTGTGCAGGGAGCACCTTGCCCGCCAGAAGCGAGGCTAGGATCAGCTTCATTTCGCCCCGGTGGCTTTCCGGTATGAGCGTAAGCTGGCTGCCAAGCGCCTCTTCCGCTGTATAGCCATAAAGCTGCTCGAAGGCTTGATTCACTTGTATAATAATTCCCTGCAGATCGACAACATGGATCGCATCACTCGTATGATTAATGAAGGATTGCAGAAAATTTTTCATCCGGCGGTTTTCTTCAAAAGCTTTGCGCAGCTTGTCCATGTAAATGCTGAGATTTTGCGACATCGCGTTTATTTTCACAGCAAGCAGGCCAAACTCATCCCTGCTTCTCACTTTAATGAACGAATCAAAACGGCCGTGAGACACCTCATTGACCTTCCATAAAATCGATTTAAGTGGACGGAGCAGCATCCCCGACAGCAAATAGCTGCCAAATAAAATAAATAACATAAAGATGCCGGCATATTTCAGCCAATCCTTCACCTTGTACGCAGCCCGATCCTGAAAGTATTCGTAGCTATAGACGATGCGGATAACAGCGGGCTGCATATTTTTATTGCTATAGTAGCTCTTTAAATAAGCGGCGCCGTCCGCTTCGATTTCATTGACCCGATAAAGACGATCCTTGGCTGTCAGATTAATCAGCTCTTGCTCAAGCTCGGCATCATAGAGGCTCTGCTTGCCGTAAATAATATCATAGCTGGCTACGCTCGTAATCTGCTCCTCATGATCCTGAGGCCGTAATATGGTTATATCCAAAATGCGTGCGTCCCACTGCTTCCAGTCTTCAATCAGCCTATTAAGCCGCTCCTCCGTCTCTGCATCAAGTGGCTCGCCCGATGCCAGCTCGCTATTTGATAAAGCCAGCGTTTCGTAGAGCTGTACAGATGCTTTGCTCAGCATGCTGCCAAGATTTTTGTGCATATTGCGAAACATCGAATATTGGTCCACAATAAGTAGGGTAACAAACATGGAGAAGAATGCTATCGCAATTAGTAAGCAGAGCTTGAGTTTGAATGGCACTACGAAGACCACCTTTATCGTCGTAAATTCGAACGACTTATCCACATTTTATAAACAATATACGCTACTTATGCACATACTGGTCGAATATTTTGTGTATAAAAAAGTGCATAACCAGAAAGTTATCCCCAATGTTATCCACCACATGTTAACAACAGAATATTTGTTCGCTGAATAAACGCAATTGATTTTACATATATAGGAGGGATTGCATCATGCTGCAAGAGCAGGAAGACGAATTTTGGATGCAACAGGCTATTGAGGAAGCCAAAAAAGCCGAGCAAATTGGTGAGGTTCCCATAGGAGCAATTGTTGTTAAAAATCATCAAATCATTGGGAGAGGTTACAATCTTCGAGAAACGCAGCATGATCCTACTGCCCACGCCGAAATGGTCGCCATTCGCGATGCATGCAAGGAGTTGGACGCTTGGCGGCTGCTCGATTGTACCTTGTATGTAACATTGGAGCCATGTCCAATGTGTGCTGGAGCTATCGTCCAATCCAGAGTGAAGCGTGTCGTTTATGGTACCGGCGATCCCAAAGCAGGATGCGCAGGCACACTAATGAATTTGCTGCAGGAGCCGCGTTTCAACCACGAAACGGAACTGACTAGCGGCGTATTGCAACAAGAATGCGCCACAATGCTTACCCAGTTCTTCAGGAAGCTGCGACGGAAAAATATATAGTTGACTAGTCGTGTTTACGACGCATGGAAGAACCAATCATCTCATCACGCTGCATCTGTTGAAGGGCAACGATTAATTGATCTGCTTCCTCGCTAATCGCAAGAACGTCAGGGTCTGTCAGACTACCTCGTGCTTCGGCTATCTCATGGAGCTTTAGCCTTAGCGATTGCAATTGATCGAGTAGAATTATTTTGTCCATAGCTCGCTTCGTGGCCCACTCCTTAAATATAGCGCTCGTGTGGCAATTTTATTTTATTATACGCTTATTCCGGTGGGCTGTTTGTAAAAACGTGTCGACAATCACCTATAATTTTCAGGCAACTTTCGACAAAATCAGGATTAGCTTCCAAAATAGTAGTCCATTATACCCATTTTTATAGTTTTAATGATTAACCAAATCAGCAACATATTGGTAAACCTGACATTCATGAATGGTTGCTGCTGTTCATTTCTTCATTTGGGAAAGTCATTTTTATTTTCCCGACATGCGATGTCGATTTATCCACCACGATTTTGTCGTAATACAGCTTTTTTTGTAAATGAAAGCTGACATAATCATGGAAGGCGCGGCTATCTGCATCGTATATTTATGCGTTTTGCATAGCATAGAAGTACATTTCTGGAAGAAACCTTGATATAGCTGACATTTTGAAAAAAAGCCCTGCCTCCTGACGGTTATCGCCATGGGGCAAGGCTTCTCTCGCTTGCAAAATGCTGAAGGCATTTGTCCCAAACCGTTCTTTCATTCTGGAACTATGACTCCGTAAGATTGTAGGAAATCATCTGATCAGCAATGTCCTTCATCGATTGGCTTGAGCTTTGCAGACGCTCGATCACGCTCGTAAAAGCGCTAACCATGGAAGCCTGTTCCTCGGATGAGGCCACAATTTGCGAAATTTCGCGTTCCATGCCTTTTATCGACGTCTGAATATCGCCAAGCGCCTTCTCAATTTCTACGGTCGCTTTTTTGGAATCGACGGACAGCTTGCGCACCTCGGTGGCCACGACGCCAAAGCCTGCTCCTGCTTCACCTGCGCGCGCCGCTTCAATTGCTGCGTTCAGCCCAAGCATATTCGTCTGCTCAGATACCTCTTTAATAAAGCCTGCAACTTTGTTGATTTGCTTCGAGTTTTCCGCTGTTGTTTTCGAATTATCCGAAATTTGTTCACTCGCCGCTTGCAATTCCTCGGAGTGGGCTGCCATTTGCTGTACCATCTGCACCAAATGCTCTGTAATGGAATGGCTTTCGCGCACAAGATGCTCCAGCTGATTCTGGCTCGTTAAATTATAAGCGACACAAAAAACAGCCTCCACCTCGCCATTCTCGTTCTTAAGCGGTATATTTACAACATCCATCGCAATTCCAAACGCTTCCTGGGGAATATGGGTGATGCTTTCCTCCCTGCCATTTTTAAGCGCAGCAAAATTCATAAAGCCCTCAGAAAGCGTATCGCCTGTTTTGAACCCCATATCGACTCCCGGCATAGGCAAATAATAAAGCATATGAGTGCGGTCATATAGAGACAGGCTCGCACTCTCCCGCATCATCTTCCGGATGTAAGGCATGGCGTGGAGCATAGCTTGGACTGAATTCATATCGGTATCCCTCACTGTCTAATTCAAGTTGTTTAATTATATTTCGGTAAAAAAGGACTGATTTTTTAGGTCTTTTGAATTATTTTTTTATTAAATTTTTAGTAAAAACTCTTTAATTCGTTCGACAATATGTTCCACATGGAACATTATTCTTCGCGAATGCTGTTGAATCCATGATTAGAAAGAAAGCCAAAAGCCGCTTGTTTCAGGAGCTTGCTGCAAGGAGCAAACTCTCAAAGCAAGCGGCTTTATGCGACTTCTTAGCCCATCATACACCTTTGTACAGCTTCAAGCTGGAAAATAACGTTTTATTAGCAAACGAATGAACGGCTTTTTCATTGCGCACCCTTCGACAATGGCCGCTAAAATAAAATGATACCCGCTGCCCCTGCTCCGGCAATGATAATAAACGGAGGCAGCTTATAGCGTATTAGTAAAAACAAGCTGCCTGCAACAATGAGCAGCATCCCAGCGAACGACCAGCTCAGAATCGCGCCATCATTCGGATAACCGAAATGAATGGCCGCATAGACCATTAGGCCGGTAATCATCGGCTTCAAGCCGTAAAAGGAGGCCGACAGCCATTGATTATTTTGAAGGCGGAGGATAAACGCTGACAGCACAATCATGAGCACCAGCGACGGCAGCACCATGCCAGCAGTCGATATGATCGCGCCCGTGATGCCGGCTGTCTGATAACCGATTAATGTCGCGGAATTTGTTGCAATGGAGCCCGGCGCCATCCCGGCAAGGGAGACGGCTTGTTGAAATTCACCTTGCGTCATCCAGCCTCGGGATAGAGCCTCATATTGAATAATCGGAATAACCGCGTAGCCTCCTCCAAACGAGACACAGCCTATTTTCAAAAAAACAATAAACAGCTCTCCGAGCATGCTCCCTCCCCCTCTCCATTTCCCGTCTAAATGTAGTATTCAATTTCACTGTTGTTTCTGCTGACAGAAGCTTTCTCCGTCAATACCTTCATCCCCAGCAGCTGCTTGCCCTTCGTGAATACGATGCCTCCAAGCAGCCCTGCCACGACGACGTAAATCGGATTAATCGCAGTAAACAGCAGCACAGCGAGCGTCACAACCGCTACGAACGTCGTCGCAACGTCAAACAGCGCCGCCCGCGCCATGCGGTAAGCGGCCATCACCATTAAGGCGATAACCGCCCCATGTATCCCTTTAAGCGCCGCCATCAGCTTCGGATGATCGCCAAAGGCGCGTATAAACAAGCCGAGCAGCAAAACGAGCAGCAGCGTAGGGAGCGTAATGCCGGCAATGGCGATAACCGCCCCTGCTGCGCCTGCCTGCCGATAGCCGACCATCGCTGCCGCATTGACGCCTACTCCGCCGGGTGCCGACCCTGCGAGCGAAATGAGCTGCGTCCATTCTTTTTCATCCAGCCACTGCCGCTTCTGTACGGCCTCCCGCTCGATCATCGGCATCATCGCGTAGCCGCCGCCAAACGTTGTAGGCCCAATTCGAAAAAATATCCAAAACAGCTGCAGCAGCATGCCCAGCCGTTTATTTTGTCCATTTGCCATGAGGTTCCCTCCATTGATGGGTGATGCTTTCTCTCTATTATACCACCTTTATTCCATATTGGATTTATCTCATCAAAAAAAGGCTCATCATTTCGATTTATCGAAGCTATTCGATTGAATTATGAGTGATTTTGGTTGAGTTTATTTCTTTTCGAAAAAATGTTCGAAGCGGACGTGAACATAGCGACTGTCCATGAATTACGATATAATGAGGAGTGGCACTTTCATTTTTTTCATCCTACCTATAGTAAGCAGGGATTAGTTATGTACAAAGCGGAACGGAGCGTTCCCTCTCATAAAGAGCTTATTTATACACAAATCGGCGAGCAGGGCACCGTATCGAAAGCGGAGCTGCTGGACAGGCACAAGCTGACGAGCAGTACGCTAACGCGTGTATTGGAGGAGCTTGTGACGGACGGGCTGATTCAAGAGACGGGTCTTGGTCCCTCCAGCGGCGGCAGACGGCCGATTTTGTACCAGATTCATGCGGAGTACCGGTACATTTTTGGACTGGAAATTTCGCGTTTCTCTTCGACATTAGGCTTATTCGATATGCAGCTGAATCAGAAATCACTCGTTCGCTGGCGGATGGATGAGGCGATGACACCACAGGCGCTGGTGGACTACGCGTCGCAGCTGATGCGTACGCTGCTTCGGGATCACCGGATCGAGCGGGAGCAAATTCTCGGCATTGGCATTGGGGCGGTTGGGCCGCTTGACCGGAGCAGCGGGATGATTTTGGACCCGCTGTATTTTGCCGCTCGCGGCTGGACGCAGGTGCCGATTTGCCAAATGTTTGAGGAAGCGACCGGATTTACCGCGTTTCTTGAAAATGGCGCCAACACCGCGCTGCTCGGCGAGCGCTGGGCGCTGCGCCATGAAGACATCGAGCATGCGCTGTACGTGCATGCCGGCGTCAGCCTGCGCTCCGCGATCATGTCGTACGGCCGTATCGTCCATGGCACGATGGACATGGAAGGCTCGATCGGGCAAATGATCATTCACACGGATGGGCCACGGCTGTCTTCGGCAGGGAATTACGGCGCGCTGGAGGCATATGCTTCGATTCAGGCGCTGGAGCATCAAGCGCGCTCCCATGCGAAGATGGGGCAGGATTCGCTGCTCAAAGCGTATTCCGTCACGCCCGAGCAGCTGAACTATGAATTGCTGCTGCAAGCTCTGTCGGCGGATGATCCGTATGTGCAGGAGCTGTTCCAGCAGTCCGCCGTCTATTTCGGCGTCGGCCTGGCGAATTTGATTAATATTTTTCACCCGGAGCTTGTTATTCTGGGCGGCGCTTTAATCAATTCAAAGCCGATGTATTTTCAGACGGCTACAGATACTGCTAAGAAAAACACCTACTATTCCCCCGCCTATGAGCCGAGGTTTTCCAAAGGCCAGCTCAAAGAGGATGCCGTCGTGACCGGAGCGGCGCTGACTGTGCGTAATAAGATGCGGATATAATAAGCATGATGAAAATCGTGCAGCAGGGTAACAGGGCAGCAAAATGGTGGAGCGGACTGATGAATCTCAGCTCAATAGGCTGAATTAAGCGGCTAGGAAGGTAAGCATTGTTGCTTGATCCCGCCTTCCATGGTAAAATAATCAATGCTGCGCGCCCGTAGCTCAGCAGGATAGAGCGACAGTTTCCTAAACTGCAGGTCGTACGTTCGAATCGTATCGGGCGCGCCATAAAAAAGCCTTTAAACCCTTATTCCATAAGGGTTTTTCTTTTTCCTATTTTTATACAAGTGCATCGAAAACGAAAACCGGGAACAAGCTGGGAACATTTTTTGTTTGTTTCTTTTTTTGGCCTTTCTTTGCTTTGAAAAGAATCCCCGTCAACCTGATGATTAAAGGGATTTATATTCCCAATCGTTTGGGATTTTAAATTACACCCTTACGTTTGAGCAAAGTGACGAAACGATAAAAGTCAGAACTGCCGCCGTCCAGCGCATCGAACAGACCCACATTAACAGCTGCCGCAACGGAAGACTCTGTCCACGCCGGGACAACCATCTTTTGTTTCCCCTCTAGGTCTTTCAGGGGTTGCTCAAGTCCCTCCTTATCTTTCGTCAATTGATCAACTGATTTCTGTAAATCCTCAAATGCTTTTCTATCTGCTGCTGTCATTTCTTCCTTAACAAGACAGATTGAAGGATGAATCGAACCATGGTAGAATTGCTCCAAGAGTCGACAACATCCGAGTTTACTGGGAGTCTGTTTATGAGATCGGAATCTACTATATTTTCAATGAAAATAATGACCATTTTTTTAGCCATATCGCTTTGCACCGCATTCGTTTTCGTCATTTACTTTCAGGATGCGAACAAATCCAAAGATGATATCAGTATGGAGATTCTACAAGACGGTTCAGGAAACATGACCTTGTCCGATGTTAAAGTCAGCGATCAATTTGCAGCTTTGCCTGGAAATTATTCCAAGGTTGGCTATTCTCCGGTCCGACTATGGTTCAAAATAAAATTAAACCGATATAACGCGGATGAAATCAATTATCTTACAATAAACAACCCTCTTTTTGAAGATGTAACGATTTACCTCCCGACAAGTAACGATTACGTAACAAAGCATTTCGGGTACGCGTATAAAAGCCATTCCGATGAGATCGGCTATGTCTACCCCGCATTTAAAATCCCGCCGCATTTTGACCATAATCAGTACATATACATGACAAGCAAATCGTTATACGGACAGAACTTTGTTGTCGGGCTCGTAAATGACGATCTCTTTAGGAAGACAAGCATGATAAACGTCTGGGTAGGTGGCATCTTAGTCGGCGTTTTGACGGCATTGTTTTTTTATAATTTGGTCACGGGCTTAGCCATAAAAAACAAAACTTTTATAAAATACTGCTTTTATGTGTTCACCACCTTGTTATGGAACGCTGCAATGACGGGACTTTTAAACATCACGGGCTTCAAATACGCCTATTGGATTGCGGAATATTCCACAGGCATCGGCATTCTCATGTCGCTGGCCATCGCCATTTTTATGAGAGCGATTTTTCAGACCCAAACCAGGTTCCCCAAGATTGATTTTTGTTTAAAGCTACTCATCGCTTACTTCCCCATCACTTTATTACTGTTTTTTTTCATCAGTAAAGAGCTAGGAGCATTTGGTGCGGGCGCATCTTCTGTGGTGTTTGTATTGTATTTTATAATTATGTTTAAAGGAATAAGGAACAAAACCATTCGTTCGCCGCAGCTCATAGCGGCATGGCTCTTGTGCTTTGTGTCGGTAATCCTGTTTTATTTGATGGTTTTCGGAGTAATGCCTCAAAGTTACATTATTATTTATTACTTATTTTTTCTTTCTTGTGCCTCCGCTACCGCATTTGCCCTGTCTCTTGCAGAAATCATTAATCAATTAAATGAAGAGAAGCAGCGCAATCAAGTTCTATTTGAAAATTCCGAAATTCAATCCCGGCAGTTTGAGCTTGCTTTCATACGGGCACAAATGGACCCGCATTTTGTTCATAACACCTTGAATGTAATAGAAGGGGTTATTGCTGAAAATAAAGAAAAAGCGGGAAGCTTGGTAAACGATTTATCCCATTATCTTAGAAATATATTCGATTACAGCAATTCGGAAAGATATATTTCTATTCATGATGAGCTGGATGCAGTCAAGTTTTATGTTCGCATTGAGCAAGCCCGATTCCCAGGCAAAATATTTGTCAACTATGAAATTGATCCAGGCATTCAGTTGAAGGTGCCGCGCCTCGTTATTCAACCCTTGGTAGAAAATGCGATTAAACACGGGATACGTAAAAGGAAAATTGCAGGAACAGTCACGATTAGAGTTAAAGAGCTTGAACATGACTACTTGATAGCGGTAGAAGACGACGGCGTCGGCATTGAAGAAGCGGACAAATATAAACTGCTTGAATACTCCCCGGGCAAGGGCATTGGACTTGCCAACATAAACGCGCGGCTTACGGCCGAGTACGGAACGCAGCTTCAAATCGTCAGTGAGAAGGGTAAAGGAACCGCGGTTCGTTTTGACGTACCCAAAAAGGAGCAGCCATGAAAGTTATTATTGTAGACGACGAATATTATGCGCTGCGGAACTTGAAAAGCAAGTTCGAGAAAATTGCGGATGTCGAAGTCATTGCGATGTATGAAGACCCTGCAACAGCTTTGGAAGAAATGAGCAGCATACAGCCCGACCTTGCTTTACTGGATATCGAAATGCCGGAAATCGATGGCATAACCTTGCTCGGGATGATGTTCAAAAAAAGACCGGAAATGGATTTTGTTTTCACAAGTGCTCACCATGCCTATGTGTCGGACACGCTTGAAACAAAAGCGTTGGATTTTCTAGTAAAGCCGGTGAAGTACGAACAGCTTTATGTCACATTGGAGAAAATAAAGAAGATTAGAAGCAAAAGCGGCATGGGACACAAAATCGAGGTTAAGTGTTTTGGCGATTTTTCCGTATTTATAGATGGGAAATTGATCGACGACAATTGGCGAACCAAAAAAACGGAAGAGCTTCTCGCCTATTTGCTATGCATGAACGGCAAGTACGTATCCAGAGAACGGATCATTAATGACTTGTGGCCCGATTTGGAGATGAATAAAGGTTATGCAAACTTATATACGACGCAATATAACTTAAAGAAGCGATTCAACGCTTTTGGAATCCATCATTTGATTAAGAGTAGACTCGGGAACATCTGGCTCAACATTGAAGACATTAAAGTGGATTTGTTGGAGTTCGATCGTTTCAGTAAAAGTTATAATGAAGATAAGAGCAATATGGAAATCCTCGAGCAAATGGTGGAGCTGTACAAAGGCATGTTATTTGAAAATAAGCTTTATTCATGGACGTTAAGTATACAGCAATCTTACGATGTAAGTTACGATGATGCATTGAATACTCTGATCCAGTTTCATAGGCAACGCGGCGATGAGACAAAAGCCCAGTACTATGAGATGAAAGAAATGCTCTAAACAAATAGTGTCCTGACAAGCTAAAATGACTTCGTCGTCCTTCTGGGACGTGCGAAGCCTTCCTCTGGCGGCTATGCTCACGTTTCGCGTAGACGTATAGAGAAAAGATGAGCAAACTCATATTCTTTCCTATACGTAAATAAAATCGCCCGCATACTGTGACCAGATGCGGGCGATTTTAATGTTATTTGCATGATTTTCTATGAGCTTACTGTATGACAAAGGTATACGTCTTTTGAGTACCGTCCTGTGCGGTTACGACCAACCGATCGGTGCTTTGCAAATTTCTTCCGTGCCCCAGCTCCGTATCGTCCTGATCATAAACTTTAAAGCTTCCATTTAGAGGTCCAATGATAGAAGTATTAAAGGTCATATAGTACGTATACAGAGGTACGGTAATTGTCCCTGCGGCCGGATCAATTTGAAAGCTGGGCGATAGTGATGTCAAGGTTACATCGTTGTACAAAATAAGATAATCCGCAGTAGACGAGTCTTGAGCGGTAACACGTACGATCATACTAGATGTGATATCGGACATCTGATCGGCTACAGGTGCCAAGTCTTCATCCAAGACGTTGGCAGTAGCGTGCGGCGATACCGTTAACCCGCTCAACAACTGGACTACCGTCAAGGTGCTCGGAACCGAAAGGCTGCCCCCGCTCACATTCCCGTTCGTATTAGCCAGAACTGACTTTGCGCTGCTCAGGGACGGCGTCGGCGTCGTTGTTGGAGACGGTGCCGCTGTTGGTGCCGGCGTCAGTGCTGGTGTCGGCGCTGGCGTCGGTGCCGATGTCGAACAACTCCACTGTGCAGAATAAGATACGTCTTGGGCCGGCATTGTGCTTGCCAGCGCAGGCGACCAACCTGTAAAAGTACAGCCTGACTTCGTTATGGTTGGCGCCTGTATGGCAGTGCCATACTGAACTCGATCTGTGGAGCCGCCTGTGCCCCCGTTTGCATTAAACGTCAAATTGTAGCTGTTGCGCTGATAGTAACGCACGATCGTGAGGCTTCCATCGGCTGCAACCGTACTTGATGTCAATGCTTTACCGCTGCTGTCATAGGCTGTGCTATGGCCGTAGGTAAAACCGGGATACTGCTGAATCGCTGGCGCCGCAAGCGCACCAGTTGTTCCTTGAAAGCTTCCCGTGCTGGCTTCAACATAAAGCAAAGTGTTTCCGAGACCTTGCAGCCTGTTTGAAACACCGTAAGGCGTATCGTTACGTACCTTCCAGATCGCTGTGTAAGTGGTGTCGTTTGATGGCATTGTGCCTGGAATTGCCTGTGACCAGCCAGCAAAAGTATAGCCGGGTTTTGTAAAATTCGGCACTGCACTGCCCGGCACCTTCGAAAAGCTTCTGGCCGAATACACGATCGAGGTTCCGCCCGGATCGGCATAGAAGGTCATTTTGTGCTTGGTGGGCAAGTATTCGTAACTAAGTTTCAATAAGCCTGTTCCAAATATTGTGATTGTTTTTGTTGGCGGTGTATCATACCCTTCGATTGCTATCGGTACCGGCGAAACGGAAGCGCCGGCTGTACCAGAGAAGGTATTTTTTTTCTTGGTGGTGCGATTCCCTGTATCGGGATCTACCGTAATGTAATCGACCAAGTAAGGTATATTGGTATGCGGTGTCCACTGCGCATAAAGCGTTATATTTCCTGCTGGCATGCTGTCAGGAATGATGTAAGGCTTCTTACCTTCAGGATCCAAAGCCCAACCCTTGAATGTATATCCCGTTCTTTTAGGCACGTTTGTTAATCTCTTTACTTTCTTGATTGATGTGTCGATTAGTTCAACAACCCGCCCGTAATCGTTCAACTGAAGTTCACCGCTTGGATCTTTACCGTCTACTAATGGGACATTAGGGTTCAAGGTTATAGAGTGGTATCCGCTCTTGTACCAGGTCAAATTAATATCGCGCGAGTAGGGAAGGGAATTTAAACCCGTCGTTGAGCCCTTCCACGTTACGGTCATCCTGCTGGTGAGAATTTCATCCGCAGCATTTGGCGATACGGTTACACGGGATGTATTAGGATCGTACTTAAATTTATCGTTATTAAAAGTGATTGTGTAATTCTGTGGACGATCCTTACCTATTCTAATTTCGCCCGTTACCAAATTTAAATCGTTCAGTTTCAAGGCATCCTCAATCGATGGGAAAACTTTCTGCTCAAAGGCGACAAAGGAAGGCGCTGCTTCCTCTTCATAGGCAAAATCGATGAAATGACCATTTGGTGTGCCGGCTCTATAAAGCGGCCAGGACTCGCTATAAAAGAGGTCGGAATAAGAGATTGACCCGCCGAGGAGCTGTGCCCCCCACTCTGCCTCCGCATACATACCGATCTCGAGCAACAGTGCACCTAATGTTTTTGTCTGCGCCGAAGATGACTTTTCGTAATAGAAATACCCGTAGAGCTGGAGGTAGGCGCCTCCTTCTGCAGTGATTCCGACACTGTCCAATTCGATATGGAACAAGCCTGCCGCCAGTTCAAGACGAATTCCTGCCTTCAACCCCAGTGTTCCCATCACATAAAAATAGAAATTATAGGTGCCGTCGCCCGGCAAATCCACCGTGCTGAAAGAAGGCGATCCTTCGCTGAGTTTAAAGCTGGCTGTATATCTCTTCGCGGATTCATAACTGAAGCCGATGCCCAAGGCAATATTCGGATTCATGCTGATGACAAAGCTTCCTTTAAAGTTGATATGAAGGAGACCCAATAATAGGTGTTTATCGTATTCGAAGATTTCTTCTTCTACCAGGTCAACCCAATCCGTCTCGTTCTCCAGCATGGCTTGGTAGCTTTCCACCAACGTATCAGCGTTTACCTTGGCTGGAGCGGAAGGAGACTGCTTCAGAACCGCTTCCAGCTGCGCCTTAATGTCCACTTTATTTTTGGCAGTATCCCAAATATTCGCGTAAGCGTCAAGCGGAGTATCCGCTGGCACGGTGCCGATCTGTGCAGACGCGTCAATGCTCGTAAACGTGAACGCGTCCAGGTTGGCGCTTGCTTGATAGTCCTTGGGATATGGGAGATCGAAAAGTCCCAGATCAATATATCCCCAAACCGTATTGCCGTTCACACCCACGCTTAAAGAGATTTCTTCCGTAAATGCAGAGCTCATATGGATAAGAATATCGTTGTCCGCGCCTGTCGAAACTTGAATATCGCTTGAAACGATGAGATTCAGACGCAATCCACTCTTTCCCTGAAAATGGGATAGCTTCGATCCGATGTCTGCTGAAACTTGCAAGTTGTGCAGGGTAACGTCCGCGTTCTCTTCTCCCGGTGTCCCGGATAGTGCACGGACTTCTGGCTTTTTGTTTTTCGGCAAGGTCGATGAGGCGCTAGCTGCGAGCAATGTTTTGACGCTATCGGTTTGCAAAGCCGCGGTTGATAAATAGTTTGCAGCTTGATCGACAAATCCGCTTGCCAGCGCCTGCTGCTTGATTTGACCCTCCAAAGAAGCGATATCAGCTTGCGACAACAGGTCGGCCACTTCAATCGTTTCCTGCTTATAGAAATCCAGGGCGTGAGTGATGTCATCTTGCGAAGCATCGGTATAAGCAATGACATAATGATTCCCTGAGCTCGAGACGGACGTCACTTTTCCGTATCCTGAAGAAGCTCCCGTACGCATATTGACGAGCGCGAGAAAGTCCCCGACTCTGGCAACGGTAGCGGCGTTAAGACCCATAGGCGCATATTTGGCTTCGGAATAATCCATCGATGCCGGAGCGACTGTGATGGAGTGGTTCGTACTGTCTCCGTCAGTGTCCGACGCAGGGTCGACCGGAAGCACGTTCGGTTTAAGCAGAACGTTCATTGGGTTTGCACTAGTGTAGGAATAGATATTCCCGTTGATTGCTGTGATTGCTATATAGGCGATATCGCCATCATCGGAAGTATCCAAAGTGCGCAGATCGGGACGAGTTCCTTCATAAACGGAGACGGTATCGCCCAATTTCAAGCTCGTATTTCCGTCATATTGAAAGGTACCGCTGGCAACATTGGTCGAGTTCAGACTTGACCCGCCTCCAACATTTGCACTCATTACAGCGATTGAAGGAGAAGCAACAGATGCGCCATTCTGGCTCATCTGCGAGATATCGGAAAACTTCAAATAAATCATGTACGGATTTAGAGGCAGCTGCATGACCTCTTGTTTGGCAATACTAAAAATATAATTTTTGGTCGTTGCGTCTTTGCCTGTAAACGCGAGTCTTGTATCCGTCAAAGTGATTTGATAGGTGCTGCCCTCTTCAAATGCACCGCTTTTTGCAGCTACAGTATAGTTGCCGTTCGAGCCAGTTACCGCAATTCCTGCAAAATTAGGATTGGACGGAGATTTGAATGTCATGCCGGCTTGAACGGCCGCCGTCGTCATTTTACCTGTAGAATCTTTCACGGCCACCCTAAAGTTCGGTGCCTGATCCATGGCGTATGCATTCGGAGTAATGACTACAGCATCATCGGACGATGCAATATAATTGGCATACAAGGTCATGTCGCTCTTAACGGTATCGTCATTCATGACTGGTTGCGTAAAAGCACGATCCTTATACCAGCCATTGAAAATGGAGCCTTGCTTGAATGCGAGCGGAAGCTGATTCAGCGATTCGCCCCGCTTTAGACTCAGGCTGTCGATCGATGAGCCGCCATTCGGATTAAAAGTAACCGTATAGGTTATACCGTTGCTAGCAATCGCGACTTTGTCCGTACGCATAAAAAGCGCGGCCGCTTCAGCACGTGTCGCCTTTGAATGCGGCTCAAAATTGCCGTTGGCATCTCCGGTAAACAAACCGGCCTGCCAAAGCTTTACCGCCGCATCAACCGCCCATGGAGAGATGGCGGATATGTCGTTGGGCGTAGATGCGCTGGCGTTTGTTTGATAAGGGACGCCATCGCTTTCAAAATACTTCAATGTCAACGTTGCCATCTGCTCTCTTGAAATAGCGGCGTCCGGCGAAAATCTGTTGCTGCCTGTTCCGCTTGTAATGCCGCGTTCAATTGCCCATTGCACATAAGGCGCATACCAATCGCCTGGCTGCACATCTGTAAATGCGGAAGTTTTATATTTACTTGCATCCACTTTGGCAATTCGCCCAAGTACAGTAACAAACATGGCACGACTCATGGTTGCATCAGGCGAAAAGCGATCGTTGCTTGTGCCGCTGAAGAGCCCATTCTGCTTGACATACATGACCGCATCGTAGAACCAGGCCGAGGATGTCACGTCTTCAAACAAGCTTTGAGGCGTGGGCTGTGCAGCCGTTTGGTTTGCTGCCGCATATTGGACAGTAGTCGGTGAAGCGGCAGAAATCCCAGGAGGCATTAAGGTTACGAGTATACAAAATAATAGCAAACTACTTATTAGGCGTTTATACAAGTTCAATTCCCCTCCTCATAATCTTTCAACTTGCAGTCAGTTACTGATATTACCAGACGGATCTAAATGGGATCTGAACACCGTTCAGGCGATTGAGCCGAAATGCAATCAACCGCGCCCAGTATAATGGGAAGTAACTTACTAAGCCAATTGAAAGAACGCTTAAAATTGAAGCAACAACAAGGGTGGTCTCAACATGAGGAGGTTTTCTGTACTCATTTGTAATTCACTAATGACACTTTTTATCCTTTCTTGTAGACAGCCTGAACCGGATTGGGCATAAAGATTCGATTGCGGTTGAAACTGAATCGGGACCCTTTTTACAAGCAGACTATTAAGGCAAATAAGGTGAATAGGTAAGATTATCTTATAAAAACAAGAAGCCCTCCTCACCTAATCGTTGAGGGGGCTTCTAAAAATCTATGCCTATCGGATCAGCAGCGGACTAGCTCCGCATTTTCATCTTACTTCCTATCTAACAGCTCATTCAGGTGTACAGCCCCATGCTCACGCACATTCACGACCAGCACCGGTGTCTCCAGCATTCCGCTAATCCAGGACATATAGGCATCCGCATGCTCGTTAGGAATAATGGTCAAAATCACTCCAGCGAATCCTCCGCCATGAATGCGGCATGCGCCAGCGCCGATTTTTTTCAAATAGTTTTCGGTAAGGGACAGCGCAATTGCAATCTCCTGATGTTGAACAGCTCCGCTTTGATATACGTTCTGAAGCCACTTCCACGAAGAATTCCCCGAATCCGTAATGAGCGTCAAGAAATCATTGAACCTGTTCTCCTCAAGCGCCGATACCTGCTCATCCACACGACGGTTTTCCTCAAAGAAATGCAGGGCGCGCAGCACAGCCCGGTCTCCAGCCGCTGCTCTAACCGCCTCCAAATTAGTGTAAATATCCTCTGGCGACAAATCGCGACAGACCAATGCTCCTAGCGATTTGGCTACCGCATACATCTCATTAGGCACCGCGGCGTAATCCTCCGTTAAATCAGCATGGTTCCCGCCTGTATTTACAATGACCAAGGAGTAGCCATTTTTCTGAAAATCCCATTGAACTGGCTTGATAACAGGCTCCTTAGGCGTCTCAAAATCAATCGCGATTAAACCGCCATAGGCGCAGGCCATTTGGTCCAGCAGACCGGACGGCTTATTCCAGTAACGATTTTCAGCAGATTGGCCAATTTTAGACATGGCGACGGCATCGAGTGCCCCATCATTATAATAATGGTTTAAAATCGTACCGATTAGCATTTCAAAGGACGCGGACGAGCTGAGCCCCGACGCAGAAAACACATTGCTGGAAATATAAGCATTAAAGCCGCCCACCTGAAAACCGGCCTCAATAAACCCCGCAGCAATGCCGCGAACGAGCGATGTCGTACCATCATCCCCAGACTGCGGCTGTAAATCCTGAAGATTAATCACGTATTTCGTTGCATAGCCTTCCGAGAAAAAGGTAATCACGGGCTCGTCCACTTTCACCGCAGCGCCAATCGTATCCAGCGTAATGCTTCCGGCTAGAACCTTGCCGTGATTATGATCCGTATGATTGCCGCCAATCTCGCACCTGCCTGGAGAACTAAACAAACCAGCCTCCTGCTCTCCAAAATGCGCCTGAAAATGTTCCATAAGCGACTGATACCGGCTAGTTTGCTCTTTGAGCTGCTGTTTTCCATACATTTGGGCAAGCAGCGCTTGTCCTTCGTCTGTTTGCAGTCTTTTTAACATTTGATTACTCATCTTATTTCCTCCTATAGGTCGCTATTTATGTAATTATACGCCGCCTGTCTGAAGTAGCACAATCTAGCGAGAGACTAGTTCATCCTCCCCAATTTAACTCCTATATAGGAATATTTCACTATTTTTTACAAATTCCTATCACTATATCATAGGCTCGCATGCTAGAATATGGACGAACGTTAAGATTAATGATTCATGGGAGGAATGGAATTGATGAAGCTTACACAACGGAAGTCATCCTTGTCACACAAATGGATCAAGTCGCTTATCGCTCTATCTGTCGCTATTCCGCTGCAAGCTGGTTTATGGGGCGGCACGACAGCGGTTCACGCTGAGGGCCCCGCTGATCCGGCCCCTTTTATCCAGCCTAAAGTCGTGAACGAAAACGCTGGCAAAAAGATTTTATTCGACAATACCCATGCCCAGACCGCTGGAGCAGCAGATTGGGTCATTGACGGCGGCTTCTCTGATTTCGGCGACGCACTCGCTAATGATGGCTATTATGTTCAAGAGCTTCGCAAAACAACCCCATTTACCTACAATGACTTGAAAGATTACAGCGTATTCGTCATCGCCGAACCCAACATCCCTTTCAAAGCAACAGAACAAGCTGCTATGACGCAGTATGTAGAAGGCGGCGGCAGCATCTTCTTCGTTGGCGACCACTACAACGCCGATCGCAACAAAAACCGCTGGGACGGCTCCGAAGCGATCAACGGCTACCGCCGTGGTGCATGGACAGATCCGGCAAAAGGCATGAGCGCTGAAGAGCGCAGCTCAGAGGCCATGCAAGGCGTAACCAGCTCAGACTGGCTGTCCGACCATTTCGGCGTTCGCTTTCGCTACAACGCGCTTGGCGACATAAGCGCTAATCAAATTGTACCGCAAGAGCAGGCCTTTGGCATCACCGCTGGCGTATCCGCTGTTGCGATGCATGCGGGCTCTACGCTTGCGATTACCGACCCGACCAAAGCCAAAGGCATCGTATATTTGCCGCAAACGAATCAAGCTTGGGGCAGCGCCGTAGACCAGGGCGTATACAACGGAGGCGGTGTCGCTGAAGGGCCTTATGTCGCCGTTTCCAAGCTGGGAGCAGGCAAGGCCGCTTTTATCGGGGATTCCTCTCCGGTTGAAGATGCTTCGCCAAAATATTTGCGCGAGGAAACCGGAGCGCGCAAAACGACCTACGATGGCTTCAAAGAGGAAGATGACGGCGTATTGCTCGTGAATTTGGTCAATTGGCTCGCTGAGCAGGAAAGCTACACGAGTCTAACCGAGGTTGACGGGCTGCAATTGGACAGCGCTACGGCACTGCTGCCTTTTGAGGACCCTGCTGCTTCGACGGAGCCGCAGCCAGAACCCTGGTCCGCGCCAAGCGCAGGCTACAAATGGTACGACCGTTCTACGTTTAAGCCTGGCTCATACGGCGGCCCAACAACGAGCGCCAATGCCGCTTACAGCTTCGTCAAGCAGGCGACGCTACCGAATGCGCAGGATTTTCAAATTCGCGTAGTCGCCGACAATTTGCCCGCCAATACGACCGTATCAGGCTTTAGCGCCGGCATTTATTTGACCGGAGGCACACAGGTGGCCATGGTTCAAAATGAAAATGGCACTTGGCCGACTGCCTACGGCTACAGCTCGGCTTTTAGTGTCACATCGGACAGCAAAGGGCATGCCTTTAAAGATTTGACCGTCCGCATTAAATCCGGAACGTCTGGTGCAGCCAGCTTGCGCCTGCGCTTGAACGGAAGCAATCTGATTACGAACGCGGTAACCGTAGGCAATGTGCCGGCAGAGCCGCTTCCCGAAGAGGAAGGCCCGATCCCTGCTCTGGTCCCCATTGCAGAAGCTCGCAATAAGCCAGTCGGCTCGACCGTAACGGTTGAAGGAATCGTGACGACGGAGCCGGGCGCATTTGGCGGACAAGCTTTTTATTTGCAGGATGGCTCAGGCGGCCTTTATGTGTTCCAAAGCGCAAGCGGCTTCCATCAAGGCGACCGCATTAAAGTGACAGCCGCTACAGCTCTATACAACTCGGAGCTTGAATTGACCGATATTGTCGCTATCGAAAAAACCGGCACAGCGCCGCTGCCAGCCCCCCTTGCAGCAGACCGTGTCTCGGCCAACAACCAAGGGCAGCTTGTTCAGCTTTCAGAAGTAACGATTCAAAACCTGGTAAGTGCAACGCCCGCTGGTTCTTTCGAGTTTGATGCCGTCGATGCTGCCGGCACCAGCAACCATATCCGCGTAGACACACGTACAGGCCTATCACTAGCTTCCTTCCCTTATGCCGAAGGCCAGCAGATTAGCATTACGGGTGTTGCCGCTATTTTCAGAGATGTCTTTCAATTGAAGCCGCGCGGGCTTAGCGATTTCACCCTGCAAGGCGATACAGCCGCTCCGGAGACAACGGCTTCCCTTTCCACTTCGCCTAATGAGGCGGGATGGCTGAACCAAGACGTTTCCGTAACCTTGACAGCAACCGACGACACAAGCAGCACTTCCCCTCTTCGCACAGAATATGCCGTGAACGGGAGTGTCTACCAAGCCTATGAAGCACCATTTCTTATTAATGAAGAAGGAAGCTCCGTTATTTCTTTCTTCTCTACAGATGCCGCTGGCAACAAAGAAGCGGTGAAATCTGTAACGGTCAAGCTGGATAAATCAGCACCCAACGTCATTTTAACGCAGTCCGGAGGCGCGATAGCTGATGCTTCCGAGACGGATACGCTTATTTTTGCACTGAGCAGCTCGGATGCCTTGTCTGGTATTGCTAGCGAGCAGCTGCTGCTGGACGGCCAGCCTGTTAACAGCCCTTATTCCGTTAAAGGCTCTGAGCTTGGCCTTGGCGCTCATACCGTTGCTTACTCAGTAACAGATTTTGCCGGTAATCAAGCTTCCCTGCAAGCTTCTTTCCGCATTACCGGGCAGCCGCTTGCGGTTGGTGCTCCTGGAAAGCCTGTGCTTTCGAGCAACAACGGCTATGATACAGGCCTGCAAGACGGTGACTATACGATTTCCTTGAATATGTGGTGGGGCAACAATGGGACGAGCTACAAGCTTTATGAAAATGGCGAGCTGATTGACAGCCAGACGCTGCCTGATGTCTCCCCCTCTGCCCAATTCGCCCAAACCCATGTAATCGGCAAGGCCAATGGAACGTACACGTATACCGCTGAGCTTACTAATGCCAAAGGCACGACCCGCAGCGAGGTTTTAACGGTACGCGTGACCGATGCATCCCCGGGCAAGCCTGTACTGTCTCATGACAACTGGGACGGTGACGGCCAATACAGCATTACAATGAACATGTGGTGGGGAACGAACGGCACGGAATATCGTTTGTACGAAAATAACGAGCTCATCGATACCCAATCTCTGAAAGCAGCAGCCCCTGCCGCCCAACATGCCGTAACAGTACTGTCTGGCCGCCAGCCTGGTGCATACGAATATCGGGCGGAGCTGGTCAATGCAGCAGGAGTAACAACAAGCGAAACGATCACCGTTCAAGCAAGCGTAAACGGCTGAAGCCGTCCTTTGGCGGCAAAGCTATCGTTTCGCGGAGAAATATAGAGAAAGAGGATAAATTAATCATATAATTTCCTATATTTCAAGGTGAAACGGCTTATCGTCTTCCTTGGCGACGCGGCGCGTTTCATTCCGAGAAATATAGAGATAGGATAACGAAAGGATAGCCTTTCCTATATTTTTAAAAAATAGTTCTGCCAATACTGGAGACAAGCTCCCTGTACCGGACAGCAGCGCTTGCTCACCCATTTTTGCTTATTCATTTTGCTCTCGCGATTCCTTTAGGGAAACACGAGAGCTTTTTTATTTAGCAACGGTTTTTGACGCGCATCAACCTTTACCCTGCTGTAACCTTCCAATTCCCCGCGCGAGGGGCATCCAGCGGCTGATGCTTGCGGATGTAATTTCCGGCGAGCATCGCCATATCCGTATCACCTGCAAAAAGAACAGGCTTTCCTGCATACATCGCATAATTGCCGCCGCCAGCCGCACGATAGCTGTTCATTACAACCGAATACTGAGCATCCAGCTGCAAGGGCTCTCCCTCGCGATCAAGCTTGACCACCCGGCTTCCCTCCCGCCGCGAAATATCCAGCTCGTAGTCGATGCCTGCCCACATGTCGTAGTTATAATGCTGCGCCTTCGGCTCCATATACAATGGATTTACAATAATCTCCCCCCGATCGTCCAGTGAAAAATAACACGCGGCCTGCTCCAACGCAGCCCGAATGTCCTGCCCGCTTAGCTCCAGCACCGTAAGCGTGTTCGGATAAATAAAATTCGATAGCACATCCCGCATCGTTACCTTGTTCCCAAAGCCGCGCGCCTCCTCGCTCAGCAAAGCGGCGTTAGAAAGCTGTGCCCCCGTAGCCTCCATCTGGACCTGATGGACAAAAGCCATGAACGGATGGGCCGCCAGCCTCAGCTCAGCTGCATTCTGAATCGACAGATCGCCAATGATTTCGCCAATCGGCTGATCCAGCCAAGCTTGCGTACGCCGCTCCAGCTCATCGGTAAGCGCAACAACGGCGGCGTCTGGCAATGCAGACTCCTCTGGATAAAGCAGCTCAGCTCGCTTGCTCGTAATTTCCCAGCGTCCTTCGGGCTGCCGCTCCAGCTGCACCGCAACATGAGCAGCAGATGACCCGTTATAGCCCGACTGCACAATCGTGACGCCATGCAGCTCCTCCGCAAACGACCGATGCTGATGCCCGGTCAGCAGTACATCTATGCCTTCCACCTCGCGGCAAATGGCATAGGCTTGATTTTCACCCGTGAGCGGTTCAGCTGGTTGGCCTGTTGCCAGATCATTTTCGAAGCCCCCGTGATAGCTGACTATGACGAGATCCGGCTGCTCCTTGTCGCGTATGTGCTGTACCCATGTCCGAATCGTCTCTAACGCATCAAGAAAACGCAGCCCTTTCATATTTTGAGGCTGCTCCCAGTTGGGAATGTAGTGGGTTGTAGCCCCAAGCAGGGCGACTTTTACGCCACAGGCCATTTGCTTCATGATATACGGAGGCCCAAAAGCAGGCTCGCCACTTTGTGCATCGACGATATTAGCCGACAGCCAAGGAAATTTTGAAGCCTGGACGGCACGGTTCAGCATATCCAGACCGTAATTAAATTCATGATTGCCCAGGACAGCAGCATCATAGCCAAGCTCATTCAGAACCTCTATAAAAGGATGCGTGCCATAGCTGTCTTGAAAGGCAGCAGCGTAGGAAGCCAGCGGCGAGCCCTGCAGCAAATCCCCATTGTCCACCAGCAGCAGCTCAGGCGCCCGTTCACGCTCCTGCTTCATGCGCGCCGCCAATATGGCCAGTCCGTTATGGCTGTAGGCATTGGTCGGGTAATGGATCGGGCGGATCGCCCCATGCAAATCGCTCGTCAATATAATATCGCAGGTGTACTTGTTCGTTTGCGTCATCATAAACCTCTCCCTCGTTGCAGCATCATTTTTTCCAATGTAACTATTCTAGCAAAATCATTTTCAACTTAGCAGTGCATAAGCTTGTTTTACAATTAATTCATTTATCGTTGATACTCCGCAAATATAAATTGAATATAGTAAGCAAGTGTCAAAAAATACAATCTCTTGGAGGGTTTTTGATTGAAAAAGATGTATGCCTTTATGTTGCCTCTGTTGCTGACTACGCTCTTGCTTGGAGCTTGCGGAACGAACAATACGACTGGTTCGGCTGGTACCGAATCCGCTACTCCTAGTTCAAGCCCATCTACAGCTGCCTCAACTGAGCCGGCACCAACAGCTAGCACAGACACAGGCTATGTGCCAACAACGCTGACTGTCCAATTCGTCCCTTCCCAAAATGCAGATACGCTGGAAGCGAAAGCAAAGCCGCTTGAGAAGCTTCTGGGAGACAAGCTTGGCATTCCGGTAAAGGTCAGCGTGTCGACTGACTACAACACAATCATTGAAGCAATGGCATCCAAAAAGGTAGACGTTGGCTTCCTGCCTCCAACTGCTTACGTACTGGCTAAAGAAAAAGGCGCAGCTGAAGTTATTTTGCAGGCGCAGCGCTTTGGCGTAAATGATGAGACTGGCGCTCCTACGGACCAGCTTGTTGATTTCTACAAGTCCTTGATTATTGTCAAAAAAGATTCGCCGATTCAATCGGTTGAAGAGCTTAAAGGTAAAAAAATCGCCTATCAGAACGTGACGTCTTCCGCTGGTTTTGTATGGCCGGCCGCCCTGCTGATGGACAAGGGCTTGAACCCGCTTAGCGATGTGCAGCCTGTAACGGTTAAAGGCCATGACCAAGGTGTTATTGCGGTGCTCAACGGCGATGTGGATGCGGCAGCTATTTTCCAAGATGCGCGCAATACCGTTATGAAAGATTATCCTAAAGTGTTTGAAGACACACGTGTGCTTTCGTTTACAGAAGCGATTCCTAACGATACGATTTCCGTTCGTTCCGACATGAGCGCGGAATGGTCCGCTAAAATTTCGCAAGCTTTCATTGATATCGGCAAAGATACAGAAGGACATGCCATCATTAAAGAAATTTATTCCCATGAAGGTTATGTACAATCCGATGACAGCAAGTTCGATATCGTTCGCCAATACAATGAAAAAGTAAAAACAGAGTAGTACGATTTTTCGTCCTGCACATTGCGGCACAAGGCGAGCCAGTACAGCGCAAGCGTGCGCTGTGCTGGCTTGTTGCATTGTTGCCCGCCGCTATTCTCGCACCGAACTCGAATCGAAAGGATTGACGTCATGATTGAGCTTCGTCAAGTATCTAAAGTGTATCCCAATCAGACCAAGGGCCTGAATAATATTAATCTTACCTTTGAAAAAGGGGAATTTGTCGCTGTTGTCGGATTATCGGGCGCAGGCAAGTCTACGCTGCTGCGTTCGATTAATCGGCTGCACGACATTAGCGAGGGCGATATCCTCATTAACGGCAGCTCGATTACGAGTGCCCAGGGCCAGAATCTGCGAATGATCCGCCGCGACATTGGCATGATTTTTCAAAGCTTCAATCTCGTCAAACGTTCCACCGTGCTGCGCAATGTGCTGGCAGGGCGCGTCGGCTACCACTCCACTCTTCGTACGATATTGGGCCGTTTCCCCAAGGAGGATGTGGATTTGGCGTTTGAAGCGCTGGAGCGGGTCAACATTTTGGAAAAAGCTTATTCCCGCGCCGACCAGCTTTCCGGCGGACAACAGCAGCGCGTCGCGATAGCGCGCGTGCTGGCGCAGGAGGCCAAAATCATTTTGGCGGACGAGCCTGTCGCTTCGCTAGATCCGCTTACTACAAAGCAAGTTATGGATGATTTAAAGCGAATTAATCAGGAGCTGGGCATTACGACGATCGTTAATCTTCATTTTGTCGATTTAGCTAGGCAATATGCGACGCGAATTGTCGGGCTGCGTGCAGGCGAGGTCGTATTTGACGGCCCTGTAGCTGAAGCTACGGACGAGCGGTTTGCTGAAATTTATGGCAGGCCTCTTCTTGAAGGCGAGCTGCTGGGAGAGGTATCGGCATGAAAAACCCGCTTGAGACTGGAACAAGCCAGGCGCCCCGTCCCCTGCCGCCTGCGCGCACGAAGCATGTGCTGACTGCGCTGCTTATTTTGCTGCTGCTCTGGGGCAGTGCCGTGCAGACAGAAGTGAGCTTTAAGGAGCTGATTGAAGGCTTTCCGAACATGCTGGATCTGCTGCGCGAAATGTTTCCTCCCCGCTGGACCTACTTCGACAATATTTTAGGCGGCATGCTGGAGACGATTCGCATGGCACTAGTAGGAACAACGATTGGGGCGATTATCGCCATTCCAGTGGCATTGCTGTGCGCGGGCAATTTAATGCCGCATCGCTGGGTGTATTATCCGGCACGATTTTTGCTCAATTTGGTAAGAACGCTGCCTGACCTGCTGCTCGCCGCCCTGTTCGTCGCGGTGTTCGGGCTTGGGCCTGTACCGGGCATTCTCGCGCTTGCCGTGTTTTCTGTCGGTTTAATCGCGAAGCTGACTTATGAGACATTGGAAACGATAGACCAGGGGCCGCTTGAAGCGATGACGGCGGTTGGGGCCAACGCTATGCAGCGCATCGTATTTGGAGTGGTGCCGCAAATTTCGGCTGCCTTTATGTCGTACGTGCTGTATACCTTCGAAATTAATGTGCGGGCAGCTGCCATTCTCGGCCTTGTCGGGGCCGGCGGCATCGGTTTGTTTTATGAAGCGACGCTTGGCTTTCTCGAATATGACAAAACCGCTGTTATTATATTATTTACACTGGTCATTGTTCTGATTATTGATTTTGCAAGCACGAAGCTGCGGGAGAAACTACTATGACGACGAAGAATTGGGATCATCTCATCCAAAAACCGCGGAAAAACCCGCTTCGATGGCCGATTATTATTGCGCTTGCGCTCGTTTACATTTGGGCGTTCTCTGGCGTTCCTTTTACTGGCTTTAAAGAGACAGCCGGCCAGATTATGAAGTCGATTATGGCGGGCATTTTTTCTCCCGATTGGGGTTATGTCTACTTGCCTGAAGGCGAGGATTTGCTGCGGGGGCTGCTGGATACGCTGGCTATTTCGATTCTCGGTACGGTCATCTCCGCCGTGCTTTGCATTCCGTTTGCCTTCTGGTCCGCCCGCAACATGAGCAGATTCCGGCCGATTTCCGGCTCCGGCAAAATCATGCTCAGCTTCATCCGGACATTTCCGGAAATTATTATGGCTATATTGTTCATTAAAGCTGTTGGTCCGGGCTCCTTTGCCGGCGTTCTCGCCCTTGGATTGCATTCGATTGGCATGCTCGGCAAGCTGTTTGCGGACGATATCGAAAATATTGATTTCGGTCCTTCCGAAGCGCTGCTCGCTTCTGGAGCGACGCGTTTGCAGCAGCTTTGGTTCGCTGTGCTGCCTCAAGTGCTGCCAGGTTTTCTGAACTACACGCTGTACCGTTTTGAAATTAACGTCCGCTCGGCCACGATACTGGGCGTCATTGGCGCTGGCGGAATCGGCACGCCGCTGATTTTTGCCTTGAGCACCCGCAGCTGGTCACGAGTCGGCATTATTTTGCTCGGCATCGTTGTGATGATTACCGTTATTGACCTCATCTCCGGCTATGTGCGCAAGAAGCTGGTGTGAGGAAAGATAGGCGGATCAGGAAGAAGGGAAAGCAGCCTGGCGTCTGAGTGAAGTGCAACCCTTAGAGCAGACATCGGAAAATCCTTATGGGAACCGATGTCTACTCTAAGGGTTTATTTATGTAATGAAGATATCCAAATTTTAAAAAAACGCCGGTTGAGCATCGACTACAATTTACAGCAATGAGTGTTAAACTAAAAAAAGCTCCGTTTCAAAAGAGGATCGAAGCTAAATTAAAACAGTTATACTTCAGGGCACTCCTCGAAGTAGAGTGCCCTGCTACGATAATTGGAAATAATCAATTTTGTTTTTGTACACCTTTGAACCATATAGCTTTAATAGACAGGGTATCCGAGATGTTGGTAGTCGGGTCGCCATTCACCAGTACTAGGTCAGCGCGGGCACCTTCGGCGATACGGCCACGATCATAAAGACCGAACCGGCGGGCCGGTTTGGAGGTAGCCGATTGAAGTGCTTCTGTTGGAGTGAACCCGGCTGTCACCAGCAATTGCAATTCGTGATGTACGCTGGCTCCATGAGCAAGGCCGCCAAGGTTCGGAACGGGGACGGGGGCGACATCCGTCCCAACCAGAATATCTACACCGGCCCTGTGAAGATCCATCACATTTTTAAAGCTATTTTCTATATTGCCTTGCGGGAAAGTATTAAAGCTTGAGTTCAGAATATCGATCCATTCCGGACTTAATTTGGAATGAACACGTGGGTCATTCGCCAATTGCGATGCTGGATTCCCAAGAATGGATGAGTTCAAAACCAAGCACGGTGTAACAAACGCGCCAGAATCGACGATGGATTGCACTAGCTCCGGCGTGTAATCGGGCCTGTCGATAAACAGGTGGCCCAATCCGTCTACGCCAAGATCGATGGCGGTTTGGGAAGAATTAGCAGTCAAGACGTGGGCGATGACGATTTTATCGAATTTATGGGCTTCTTCCACGGCTGCTTTTAGAATTTCGTCGCTTAAAACAGGCAGTCCAGGAGCGCCCATGACTGTTCCTTCTTCTATCATAATTTTTACATAGTCTGCTCCATTCTCCACCTGGGTATGAACATGTTTAATCGCTTCTTCCACCGTTGTTACTTGTGGCACTTCTTCGTGATCGTGGGCGTAAGCAGCTAGCATAGCTTCCCGGTCATCCTTCGATAACTTCTCCAATTCCTTTAATACGAAATCTGGAATCTCATCCCCATCTGGCAGCAATTCATCCGGGTGACCACCAGGAGCGGTGACTGCCGTACCTGCAGAACGGACATCGGCGATATCATCCGTATTTTTCAATTGAATCGCCCGTCCTCTTTCTGTAAAGTCACCGTTCATTTCGATTTCTGTTGTCACGCCGAAATTTAATGCATCCCGTAATCCACCGATGGAAGTATGAACATGCGCATCAATTAAGCCCGGCAATAATGTTGCATCCTCAGCATCGATGATTGTTGCATTCGCCGGAATGTCGCCACCTACTGCAAAAATGGTTTCCCCTTTGATGACAATACTCCTTGATTCTATTACTTTTTCTCCATCGAAAATACGCACATTCGTAATAGCAGTAATTTTTTCCGCCGAAGAGCTTTGAACTACATTCATCATATTGTTATCCTCCTTGGATACGTCTTATAACAATTCGAATCATAACTGTTAGTTAACTAACTGTCAACAAGCTAATATTAAATTGACATGAAAGGAGGATATTTGTATAGTTTACTTACTAACAGTTAGTTTTCTAATAATATGAGGAGGTACGCTCATGAAGCCTCACAAGAATACGCCTTATCTGGATTTGTTTCAGGTTATTGGGCTTAAGTTAAAGAAAAAAGCGGACGAGAGCATAAAAGAGTTAGGGTTAAACGCTCAACAAGGAAAAATAATTGGCTATATCTACGAAAACCAAGAAACTGAATTAATTCAGAGGGATCTTGCTGATCGGTTTCATCTACGCGGGGCTAGCATCACAGCTATGCTTCAAGGTCTTGAGCAAAGAGGATTCATCGAGCGGAAAATCCCAGTCAATAATGAACGACAAAAAAATATTTATGTTTTGCCAAAGGCCGTTGAATTGATTGAAGATTTTAATGAATCCTTTCAAAAAGTGGAGGACGAAATCGTTCAAGTCCTTTCCGAAGATGAGAAACAAATCTTAAAGGAATTGTTGATCAAAATTAATGAACGCTTATAATTGCATTTGGAATCTGCCCCGTAGATTGGGGTACTTAATTCAACTAACTGAGAACTATAGTGAATCGCCTACAATCTGGCCGCCGATTACTTTCGGTGGCTTTCCGTGCTTATTAAGCAGATTTGATCAAAACTGCAGGTGGGGTAAAAAGTTGACAGTTACGCTCCGCGGCGCATTTTTCGCCGATAGCCCCGTTAAGCTGAACCTTACAATAAGTGAAGATGAACGTCAGATTGGCTATCACGAATCCTCTTTTCCGAACAAGCTTTCAATCAGCTCCCATACCTTCGGCTGTGAAGATGCATTAAAATCCAATTCAATGCCAACAGCCTGCCTTTGCCGGATTGATCCGGCCAAGGCAGGCTGCTGCTCTTCCTATTTGGTTACGTTAACCTCCATTTGGCTGCTTTCCGTGATGCCGCTATCGTTGGATAGCTCAACACGGTAAGTGTAAGTGCCTACAGCGCGGTCCGTTATAGTCGTAGATGCGCTTTGCGCGCCAGGCGTACTAGCCGTCAGCGTCTGCGTATCAATAAGCGTCCCATTTTCATACAAACGGTATTCGGTGGCGTTCGTTCCCCACCACATGTTCATCGTCACCTTGTAGCTGCCATCCCCGTCCCAGTTGTCATTGGACAGCACTGGCTGGCCGGGAAAAGCATCCTTAACCGTTACAGTATGAGGGGTACAGCTCGTCGTACCGAAGGAATTAGTCAGCTCGCAAGTGTACGTATACGTACCGTTTGCTTTTCCGGCAATATCTACAGACGCCGACTGTGCGGACGGCGAGTTGTCCGTTAATACCTTGCTAGCAATGAGCTCCCCATTCTCATACAGCTTATATACCGTACCATTTTGCCCATACCACAAATTCATCGTAATTTTGTAGCTGCCATCCAGCAGCCCGTTGTCATGCCCGTTATTGTCAGACAGCACCGGCTTGCCCGGAATTTCCGTTGCCTTCTCGGCTCCTGTCACTGTAATGACGACGGTTTTCGTCGTTTGCAGCCCGGCCTCATTGACCGCTGTCGCTGTAAAGGTATGCGTTCCAGCCCGGCCAGCCATGGACAGAACGTCGCCATTTACCACTGGATTGCCGTCAAAGGAAAGCGTCAGGCTCCGAATGCCCGATTCCGGGTCCTCTGCCGTTACCGCCACCGTCCAGCTGTCCGCTTCGGTCATCTGCTGCGGCGGCAAGCCTGCAATAACAGGAGGGGTTGTATCCTCCTCTTCCTGCGGCGCGCCCACATACTGAATGCGCGGCATTGGCGGCTCCTCCATGCCTGCTCCCAAATAGAAGCTGGTGTGCGGCGGCTGATTGTAAGCTACATTTTGCCATGCAATGCCAAGGCGATAGACAGGATCATGCATCAGTGTTCTAATCCGATGCTCGGTTACATCGGTCGTCGTATAAATGCGAAGCTCCGAGCTGTCTGTAGAACGCCACATTACTTCCTCGCGCCAATCGCCGAATAGATCGGCCTGCAAGCTCGGATTGGCCTTCGTCGAGTTGTTCGAAGAAGCGCCTGTCGCCGTAAGAAGGTTAACCGTTGTTTCATTCGTGTAATCCCACTTGTCGATCCGATTGTCATCCTGCAGCTCGCGCAGCAAATCGCCATCCCACCATACGCCGAAGTTGGTCGAGGTAGGGATATTCGTTGTAATCAGCTCACCGCGTGCATTGTATAGTCCTGTAATCGGAATATGCTGTGCATTTGTAATTGTAGCCGACCACATTTCCTCCCCAATATGGTTCGGGTCAATATCGGCTGACATTCCGCGTCCGGTATCTATGCCGGTGAAGACGCCCCAAAGGATTTCCCCAGTCGCTGCATCCCGCATCTCCATACCGTACTTGGAATCCGTATGCTCGTGTACACCAAACACTTCAAGCCCCGGACGCGTAGGGTCCAGATCGCCAAAGTGCAGAGCATCGCCATGACCTAGCCCTGTGTTGTAAAGCGGTTTACCGTCATCGTCAATCGCCATCGCGCCAAACGTAATTTCATCCTTGCCATCGTTGTCTACATCGCCAATCGACAGGTTGTGGTTGCCCTGCCCGGCATAAGAACCATAGCCTTCGGTGTTTGAATCAAATTTCCACTGCTGTGTCAGCTTTCCGTCACGGAAATTGTAGGCAGCCAATACCGTTCTTGTATAGTAGCCGCGGCTGAAAATAACGCTCGGATGCTCACCATCCAAATAGGCGACGCCCGCAAGAAAACGATCGACGCGATTGCCATATGCATCGCCCCAGGCGCTGACATCGCCGCGCGGTGGATCATATGCGACCGTATCCAGTGCACCGCCAGTCAAACCATTGAATACGGTCAAAAATTCCTGCCCCAGCAGCACGTAGCCGCTGCTATTGCGGTGATCGGCACTCGGATCGCCAATGACGCGGCCCAGGCCGTCAATCGTTCCATCGGCTGTTTTCATCGTGACTTCAGCGCGTCCATCTCCATCAAGATCGTAAACCATAAATTGCGTATAATGGGCGCCCGATCGGATGTTTGGCCCCATATTAATGCGCCATAGCCGTGTGCCGTCCATTTTGTAGGCGTCCATGTAGACGATGCCTGTATAGCCCGCCTGAGAATTATCCTTGCTGTTGGACGGTGTCCACATGAGCACAATTTCCAGCTCGCCATCCCCGTCAAGATCGCCAACGCTCGCATCGCCCGCATTGTACGTGTAAGGCTGGCCATCCTTTGTATAATCATCGGCTGGCTTTTGCAGCGGAATGGACAGATACGATTGGGTCCACACGCCGAAATCTTCAGTCGCCGGCTTCTCCACGCCGTTCAGAACAGCCGTCACCTGATAAACAGAGCTGTCTGTTCCTTCCGTATCGAGCAGGTTCGTGCTGCCTGTAATCGGCTCCGCATTCACTTTGCTGCCATCGCGGTACACATTAAAGGCGATGGATGATGGATCAAGCCCAAGCATCCGCCAGCCAATGTAGTTGCCCTCAGCCTTCTTCACCGCAACCGGGGCACGGTCCAAATACTCCATATTGCGATACAAAGTCGTCACGGCAGGCGACTCCAAGCTTTGGGACAGCTCAGAAATGCCGCCCGCATTCACAGATGCAACCTTGTAATAGTAAGGAATCGTCGTCAGCACCGTTGTGTCCGTATAGGCTGCTTCTGCGGACTTGCCAATTAACGTATAATCGCCATCCGCCTTGGTTGCCCGGTAAATATAGAACACTTTCGCATTGCTGACCGCATCCCAGCGGAATGTCAGATCATTTTTATTCGTTTCCACAAGCGTCAAGCCTGTCGGTATGGCTGCCGTTGGCACATTCGGATCAACCATCGACACAGCAAGTGCGTTGGAGGCTACCGATTCAAGCCCCGTATAGTCAACGGCTGTCACCGTATACACATAATTCAGACCGACATCAGCTGTCATATCGGCAAAGCTAAGCGCTGCCGTCTCGGTCAAAAGCTCTGCACTAGCGGCTACAGCAGCCTGGCGATAGACGCGGTAGGACGATGCGCCTTCCACAGCGTTCCATGCCAGGGCAGCCGTTACAGATTCATTTTCAAGCTCCAGTTCCGTCAGCGCTAGACCTGTCGGCGCCAGCAGCAGCGGCGTAATTTCCAGACCATTCAAATGAGCCGTTTGGCCGCTGAATACGAGGTTCATTTGACCATCCTTCACGGCAATCTGATTGAATACGCGCTCAGCAATAGACTCCTTGCCGGACGTAATCGTGCCGTAGTCGGCCCCTTCAATATTGACATTGGTCCGTGTTGAGCCAATCCAATCGCCCGTATACGTTTTGACCGAATAGGAACCGTTCGGCAAATCGACCTTGAACTCATAGCTGGCATTGAAATAAGCCACGAAATCGCGTCTCAGGTCGTCCGTTCCCGCCCCCCGGTCGCGGTCAATCATGCCTGTGCTGTTCGTTAGCCCATAGCCGAGCGCAGGCGTATAAAGCACATTGCGCGTAATTTCGGTATATCCCGCAGCAACAGGAGCTCCTACCGGTCCGAAATCAAACCGGTACTGCGCCGATTTGGTCGTAATCGATACTTCGCTGGATGGCAGCGATTCGCCGCGGCCATTAACAGCCGTTACCCGCACGGTATAAGACTTTCCTTCCAGCATTCCGCCAATGGTCAGGGTTGGCACCGTCGCTGTCCCAATCATGGCGTAAGCCGATTCAGGCTCGGAAGCCAGCTTGCGGTAAATTTTATAAATATCGGTGTTGTCCGAAGCGCTCCATTTCAGCACAGCACCGGCATTGCTGACACTGCCTGCAACGAGATGAGCTGGTGCATCTGGCACAGCATCAGGCTGTGCAATTTCGCGGACATAATCCGCCAGCGGCACCGAAAGCTGTTCAATGCCTCCTGCCAGCAGACGAGCGATTTGAATGGCCCCGTATTCCTGGAAATGCGTATTGTCCGCAGAGCCATTCGGGAAAGCGCCATAAATGCCTGGCTCCACATGAAGGAATACAGACAAGGAAGCTTGCGGGCCAATGGAGTTGTAGTAGGCGATACTGAGCGCACTCAGGTCAACCAGCTCCACATTCAGCTCGGCAGCTACCTCTTTCATGGCCTGCACATACTCTGGAAAGCTAATATTAAAAATGCCTGTATCCGCATTGAAATCGCGGCGGCCCATCGGCGTTACGAGGATCGGCGTCGCGCCCCGCTGTCTGGCACCGTTAACGTAGGTTTTCAAATAGTTTTTGTAATCGGCTGGCGAAGCATAGCGCTCAGGAACGCTAATCGTCGCATCATTGTGGCCGAATTGGACAAGGAAATAGTCCCCTGGACGAATCGTCCGCAATACTTCATCCAGACGGCCCTCTACAATAAAGGATTTGGAGCTGCGGCCGCCAATGGCATGATTTTTGAAAATAACATCATTGCTGAAGAAGCGCGGCAGCATTTGGCCCCAGCCAGCCTGTGGCTCCCAATAGGGATCATAGGTTTGAACGGTAGAATCCCCCGCAAGATATACCGCCTGCCGCTCTCCAGCCTGACGCTCCTGCTGCTTCTTAATAACAAGAGCATTCAGCTTGGGCGCGGACCCCGTAAATGCAAGATTGAGCTGCCCATCTACAAGCGCCAGCTGAAAGTCCATCTCCAGATATTGGCCAGCTGCTTTGCTGGTCAGCTGCACCTTCTGAATCGTTTCGGCCTTAATCGCAATTTCGGATGCTTCGGTCGCATCACCCGCAATGAGTGAAATCGTATAGTCGCCATTAGGCAAATCGACGTTAAAGACCCCATTATTCGGTGTAACAAAATCCGAACGCAGCGGATCAGAGGTTCCACGGTTGCCAGAGCCGACATTGGAAATGTCAGTAAAGCCGTATTTGAGCGCAGATGTATAGGCGGTCTCGGCTGTTACACGGACATAGCCGTCAGCAAGCTCGCCCGATCCAAAATCGAAGCGAATGGTATCGCCTTCCGGCAGTGTAGCAGGCGGCACATAGACAGCGCTCTCCACAACCGTGGAAGCTTCCGATTCCCCGCGCACGTTAATAGCTTTCACAGTGTAATAATGCGCCGCAGACGTGTCGACGCCCGCATCCGTATAGGCAGGCACCGTCGTTTGGCCAATTTCTACAAACGGCCCTGCTGCCGCATCGGCACGCAGCACCTTGTAGCCCTCCGCTCCCTCGACAACCGTCCAGCCCAGCACAACCGCCGAAGCCTGCACGGCGCTGATGCTGACTTGGCTCGGCGCGGCTGGAGCCGTAAGCGCCGGTATGGTTACCGCCGCGGTAGGGGCGCTTAAGGCCGACTCCAGCCCAGCCGCACTGACGGCAGCGACGAAGTAGCTATAGCTGCTCCCTTCTGCAACAGCCGTATCCACATAGGAGGCAGCTGCCGTTTCACCCGCAAGGACAGGAGCGGCAGCGCCCTCCGAGCGATATAGCTTGTAACGGGCCGCATTGGTTACCGAGTTCCACGCGAGTGTCACATCCTGCGGCGTCACGCGTGTCACGGCAAGCCCGCTCGGCGCCTCAGGAGCAGCTGCGACTACCTGTTCAATGACGATGCCGTTCAAATAAGCGTAGCCCGTAGTCGCCGAAATATCGACCGTCAGCTGCCCGTCATTTACCGTGGTCCGGTACGTGCCATGAACGACCGCCTGGCGTGTAGAAAGCGTTCCGGCAGCGACTCCCTCCAAAGCAATATTCGTTTTAGTCGAGCTTGTGCCCGTCAGCAAATCGCCCGAATACACGGTGACATCATATTCGCCATTAGGCAAATCCACATAAAAGGAAAATGAGGTTCCGAGGACAAAATCATTCGTCAGCTCATCTCCGCCGGAGCGGTTCCGGGAAGCCAACGCGACGCTCAGCCCATAACCAGCCGCAGCCGTATACAGCTGCGATTCGCTTACGCCGATAAAGCCTTCCTTGACAGGACTTGAGGCTGTGCCAAAGTCAAATTTCTTCACAAGCTGTTCTACTGTGTTTGCGTAGGCTGTCTGCGATCCAAGCGGCAGCCCCTGCAAAATAGTGGTCCATAAAACCGCTGCGGCAAGCAGCAGAAACATTAGCCTTTTTTTACTTCTTAACATATAAAAGGATTCCCCCCATTTTCTCAATTGAAATGTTTATTCATTGCAACAAGGTTCGGCTTGCGGGTAAACTGCGTATCCGTTTTTTAGCCTCAATATTAAGTAAGCGTTTACAAAATACCGCATCCTGCTGTACGATCCTAAGCTGTCTGTTCGTTATGAGGCCTTCATCCCTCCCTGCTTCTATGTTTAATGGTTATAGCAATTAGTTGAATACGCTTTCAACTTGATACTAACGTTGTTTTTTGTGAAATAATAGCAAAAAAACCGTCTTTTTTGATTAAAAATCCGGTTTTCATAGCAAAGCTGCCGCCGTAGCAGCAGCCACTAAGTATGTTGGAGCTTTTTATTATTGCCTATGCCGCTAAATGAGGCCCAATTGGATTCTGCTGCTTTCCTTCAGCTATAGGCTGGGTAAACAATGCCAATATCCAGCTCTTTTTCTAAACGCCCCTCTGTATAATGAAGCTGTTCATTCCCTTTAATCTCCAAAGCGAGCTCCGCTCCATCGTAGTGGACAACTCCTTTAATCGTCCTAACGCTCATGCCGATCAAGCGGCTCAGCCTGCCTGCCCGATCCGTAACGGCGCGAATGCCGAACGGGAAACGCATATGCTCCTTCCCATCTAAATAAATGACAGACTCCTCCCGAGTATTGAGCAGCTCAAACGCCAAGCCATCCACGGTTCTGCTGTAGGCTGTGCTTCCGCCTGCCGGCTCATCGCCATGATCCATCGCATAAGGCAGCAGCCCCGTAAACCACAGTGTTCCATCTGGCGCAGGCAAAATGCCACACAATCGCTCTACATAATCCAGCACGCTCAGTATCGCTGGCGAATACGTTTCCGTATAGCCCTCCACCCCCGTCCATGGGCTAAGCGCTTGTGAAAACCGCGTCATATTAGCCATTGCCGACACAAGCGGATACATAACCCAAGTGAGCTCTACATAACGCTGATGCTTCTCGAACGCATGGGCAGCGCGAATGATGCTAAGAAAGTTAGTCGATCCTCCCCAGCTGTTATAGCTGGAAAACGGATCAAAACGCGGATCATCCATTGCCATCGACGTAAACGGAAATTTAGCAAAAAACTTGCTCGTATTAAGCAAATAGCGCCTTAGCATCGTATCAAAAAAACGGCGGTCGCCCACCTCGCAGGCCATAACCCGCAGCAGCACGTCCGACTGCACCTTTACCAGCTCATTCTGGCGGTCGCGGTCATAGAAGAAATGATCCGCTTCGTCAAAACAATAGTCGAACAGGCTTGCAAGCGAGGCCTCCGCCTTCCGCTTCCATTGCTCGGAGGGCAGTCCCAACTCCTCCGCTATTAACGCCAAATACTGCCGCTGGCAGTATACATTAGCTGTTAGGTCAGGAGCCAAAAATGGCAAAATCGGAGAATCCGGCTGACAATGCGCCGCATCCCCCAAATGCGGCGTATCTGGCACATGCCAGAAGCGGGGCGACAAATCATGGCCTGTATCGAATGTGCTGAACGCTTCTACACAGCCCGTCCCTCTCGTATCGCGGTGAGCCGCCAGCCAGTCGTCATAACGAGACATAGCGTCATACATCGTTTGTAAAAAAGCCTTGTCCCGGCCATGCAGCGCATAATGGTTCCAGATGCTGCGGGCGAGCGGCGTCACCAGTTGTATTTGCCGGTATGACGGCCCATTCTCCGTTATTTTGTACGGAAATAAGCCATCCTCCCGCTGAAACGCGGCAAAGGAGAGATATGTTGTCTCCGATACAGATGGAATAAACCGGGACAGCAGCTCTGCGTTAATCGTCCCTGTACTCTCCAGCCAGCAGCCTAAGTAGACGCCGCCCTCATGCAAAATCGGCTCCGGATTGCCGCCCGTCGGCACGATGCAGTCCAGCAAGCGGCGCATAGCCTCCTCATGTACGCTTTCCAGCCGTCCTTCGGCTGCAGCAAATTTCACTCCGCCAGCTTCCCACTCGCTTATTAACGATTGGTCGGAGGTTTTGCTCCCCTGCCCCCATATATGCTTTGCAGACTTGCTCCTAAGCCGTTCCAGCAGTTTTTCTTCCATAAATGCCGCCCCGCTTTCTACTAAAATGAACGATTCCAATTGGCACCTTCTAGGTTACAATGCGCGAGCACACTCGCATGCCGACCTTAGCCCCTTCTCCGCCCTTATCGGCTCTGACAACAGCAGGCTGCCTGACGGCAGCCCGAATGAACCTATTGATATTCCAATTAGCAGGCTAGCATGGCCTTATTGCTTATTGGTTTTTCGCAAAAATTTGCAGCGTGCCGTTGTAAAAATCGGCAACTGCCTGCTCTACCTTTTTACGGCCAAAACCGATTTCCTGAACCGTCGTCTCCGCCAGCTTGGAAAACTCTGCGAAGCCCGGAGGATTGTAGCTGACTGCGAAAGGCTCGGTTTTTGTCGCTTCCGAAACGCGGCTCGTATAATCATAAACGATGCGGTCTGCGTCGCTCGCTTCAGCCTGCAGCGCCTCTCGATTTTTGGACGTAACGGGAACGCCGCGGTCATTGCCGAGCACCTTCGCTGCCTCTGCATCATTAATGAAGAAGTTGATCAGCATTGCGACTTCCTTCGGATGCTCCGTTTTCGCATAGCCCGACAGCCCTTGGCTCGACTCGAATACGACACCCGTTCCCTTCTCGCCTCTAGGCAGCTGCACCATCGTGAGCGTATCCTCCGTCAGCCCTTGATACGCTGCAAACTGGTTGGATGGAATAAGGCTCATCGCAACCTTGCCCGTGATGATCAACGATTTGCTAGGATCGCTCGGCGGATTCGATACGGCAAGCTCCGGCGTCACGACGCCGCCTCCCGCCGTTGTCGCTTCCCAGTATTTAAACCAGCTCAGCGCCTGCTCTTCTGTAAAGCCTGGCTTGCCTTCTGCCATGTTGTAAAGCTGCGCGCCATTTTGCTTAAGCGCAATATCCATGCCATCTACCGTAAAATTATAGGTGCCATATACGCCGTCACCCAGCTTTTCAGAAAGCTCCTTGCTAATGGCGGCGTAGTCGTCCCAGCTCCAGCCATCCTGAGGCACCGCAATGCCCGCTTTCTCGAACAGCTTCGTATTAATCAGGATGCCTCTCGCATTCGCGCCAGCAGATATATGCAGCAGCTTGCCGCCCAGCGTTCCATACTCCACCATCGATTCATCCATATCCGTCAAATCCAGCTCTTTGCCTACATACGGGTCAAGCTCCAGCAAAACCCCTTTATTGGCATAATCGACAACGTTGCCGCCAAGGAAAAAAACGTCCGCCGGCGTACCCGATGCGAGCTGGGTATTCAGCTTGTCAAAATAACCGGATGAAGGCGCGAACTCGCCCTGCACCTTAATGCTTGGATTTTTTTTCTGGAATAGTTCCAGCACCTGATTTGTACGGTCAGCCCGCCCTTGGTCTCCCCACCACATAATGCGCAGCTCTACCTGTTCCTGCCCTCCAGCGCCGCTGCCAGCACCCTCCCCATCTGTCTTGCCCTCTCCACTAGTGCCAGATGCTGCTCCTCCTGCTCCCGTACCACCCGAGCATGCCGTCATAAGGACCATTAATGCTGCCAGCATTGAAAATAGAATACGCCGCTTCATGCCAATCTCCCCCATTTTCGATAATATCGTTCGAGTAAAACGCTTACAACGCCATCTTACTGTAAACCTTAGCCGTAGCGCCTTTCATTATTTCGGCAGTTCATTTGCAATTTTTTCGGATCGCGTTATCGCCATATCGTTAACAGGCCGATTGCTAGCCATGAGGCCGCTACTTCAAGCCCGTCGTTGCAATACCCTCCAGAAAATAACGCTGGAACGTCAGGAAAACCGCAGTTATGGGAAGCAGCGACAGCGCAGACATCGCGAGCAGCGCACCCCAATCCGAGGAGCCCGATGGGTCGAACAGCGCCCGAATGCCCAGCTGCACCGTGAACAGCCGAATATCGCTCAAATAAATCATTTGGCTGAAAAAATCATCCCATGTCCATATAAACGTAAAGATGGCCGTCGTAATCAGAGCCGGGACGAGCAGCGGAAGAATAATACGGAAATAAATTTGTTTTTGGCTGCATCCGTCAATCGTCGCGCTTTCGTCAAGCTCGCGCGGAATGCCCCGGATAAACTGGACCATGAGCAAAATAAAAAACGAATCCGTCGCCAGCCATTTTGGCAGCACCAGCGGGTAATACGTATTAATCCAATGCAGCTCGTTAAAAATGACATATTGCGGCACCAGTGTCACATGATAAGGCAGCATAATCGTAACCAGCATCAGCGAAAACCATAGCTTGCTGAACTTAAAGGTTAATCTGGCAAAAGCAAAAGCGGCAAGCGAGCAGGTAATCGCATTTCCAAGCACGCTCGTGAGCGATATTGCAAAAGAGTTGGCGAAAAAACGGCTGAAGCTGATGCCTTGGAAGCCGCGCCAGCCATTCACGTAATTTTCCAGCGTAAACGAGCTTGGCCAGATGCCCGGATCGGAAAAGATCAGCTGGTTCGGCTTGAAGGAGCTGCTGATCAGCCATAGAACGGGGTAGATCATCAGCAGACCCATGACGATGATCGGCACATGCCTTAGTACTTGCCCATATTTCATGCGGTTTGTCATCCTTTGCCCTTACCTCCCGTCCTTGTTGTCTCCATAAAACACCCAGTATTTCGAGGTCACGAATATAATCGCCGTCAACGCTCCAATAATGAGCAGCATAATCCAGGCGAGCGCCGAGGCGTAGCCCATATCGAAGAAGGAGAAGCCCTTCAAATACAAATACAGCGTATAAAACATCGTCGCATCAAGCGGGCCGCCGCGGCCGTCACCGATGACGAAAGCCGGCGTAAACGCCTGAAATGAATGAATGACGCTCATAATGAGGTTGAAAAAAATAACCGGCGTCAAAATCGGCAGCGTAATGCTGACGAACTGATTCCACTTCCTCGCCCCGTCCACCTGGGACGCTTCGTAAAGATCGGCGGGAATTTGCTTGAGCCCCGCTAGAAAAATGACCATCGCCGAGCCAAACTGCCATACTGACAGCGTAACAATCGTATATACAATGTAATCTGGATGGGCAATCCATGACGGGCCTTTGATGCCGAGCCAAGCGAGCGCCTCGTTCACAGCACCAGTACCGTCGAATATTTGCCGCCATACGATAGCAATGGCAACGCTGCCGCCAAGCAAGGACGGGATATAATAAATCGTCCGGTAAATGCCCAGTGCCCGGATGCCCTTATTGAGCGCCACTGCTACAAGCAGTGCAAAAGCCAGCCTGAGCGGCACGGATATGAATACGTACTTGAAGGTTAGCCATAATGAGCCTGTAAATGTGCTGTCATTCGTAAAAATTTGTACGTAGTTATCCATCCCAATCCATGATGGCGGGGACAGCAAATTGTACTTGGTCATGGACAGGTACAGCGAGCCAAGCATCGGCCCAGCCGTCATGCAGAAAAAGCCAATCAGCCACGGCAGCAGAAACAAATAAGCGGTTTGGTTCTGCTCGCGGGCCAGTGTTTTGCGGGAAACGCCCATGGCAAAAATCCCTCCTAATGATTGATGTACGCAAGCAAGCTGCACTTGTACACCAATCATACGCAGGAATAGGATTCGGCAACATATCATTTCTTCGGGAGTTCGTTATCACTTTTTTCAGATAGGCGCTGGCGGAATTCGGACGGTGTCAGGCCATACATCCTTTTAAACTTGGAGCTGAAATAGCTCGCATTGGAAAAGCCGGACAGCTCGGATATATCCCATAGGCTGAGCCCCGTTTCCTCCAGCAGCCGGGTTGCATGTCCCATGCGGACGTCAGTCAAATAGTGAATAAACGTTTTTCCCGCTTTCGCTTTAAACAGCTCCGAGAAGTAGGACGAATTATAATTGAATCGTTCAGCGAGCATCGTCAAATTCAAGTCATACATGTAGTTTTCCGCGATATATTGCCTGGAAGCCTCCAGAACCGTATCAACAGCGCCCTCTTCCGCCCCTTGCAGCTTGTCATGGATAGATGCGGCAAGCTGCATTAAAAATTGGCAGGCTTTCTCCGCTGTGCTTAGGTTGAGCGCCATTTCCGGACGCAGCCAAAGCTGCTCGCCGCCCGTTAACGGCACATGCGCTTCATGCGCCTGCGCCTCCAAGACGAGGTTAAACTGAAAAATCGCCTTCACGAACCGGATGCGCGATACGCTGAGCGCCTCCTTCAGCTCGCGCTCTATCATTTTGACGAGCTGCTCCATTTCTCCCCGTTCCAGCAGCCTCCGGATCAAATCAACCGTCTCCTTCGGAAGCAGAAACGGCTCCTCCGCTGCCCGTTCCCCTTGGCGAGCTTGCGCCTCTGCCAAATTCCAGGCGACGAGCGAGGACATGCAGCCCTCCTTCCACTGCTTAAAGCCTTTCACAGCATTTCCTATGCCGATGGAGGGCACGAATCCGAGATGCCCGTATACCATATCGCGCAGCTTCTGCTCAAATTCCGCTGGCTTCTCCTCTCCATCCAGCAAAGCGATATGCATTAAGCCGTGATAATGCTCGTCTCGAACGACTTGCACCGAGCCAGTGGAACCCTCCGCCAGCTCACGGCATATCAGCTCGAACGGCAGGCTGAACTGCTCCGGCCTGCGGTTCGTCTGCCAAGCCGTCTGGTCTGCTTGTTTCGGCTGCCGTGTCTGGTCTGTCCGGTCTGTTTGTTCTGCTTGTTCCGTCTGACTCCTCTGTCCAGCCTGGTCTGCTTGTTCTGACTGGCTCCTCTGTCCAGCCTGCTCCGCCTGAATCAGCGGATTCAGGCGCTGACCGCGCTGCTCTAGCCCTGCTGTCATAAATCGGACCGTCCGCTCTCCCCATTCCTCCAGCTGAAACAGCTTTGCCCGCTCCAATAGCGCTTCCTCACGCCCTGTCTCGCCCCGGATGAGATAGCGCAGAAAATGCTCCTTCATTTCCCGATAATACTGGGTCAAACGCCATTTCATATCCTCGGACTGCCGCTGGCTCTCCTGCTCCCTATCGAGCTCCCCTCTGACTTTCAGCAGTGCCTCCGTCAGCTCATCCCGCGCAACAGGCTTGAGCAAATAATGGCGTGCCTGATGGCGGACAGCCGCATGAGCATAACTAAAATCCTCATAGCCTGTAAGGATGATCAGCCGGATTTCAGGGTACAGCCTGCGGCAATCGTCCAAAAAAGACAAGCCGTCCATCACGGGCATGTTCATGTCTGTCATCACAACATCGAAAGCATCGCGCTCCAGCTGCTCCAGCGCCTCCATGCCATTCGCCGCCTCGCCCGCAATACATAGGCCCAGCTCCTCCCAATCTACCTTGAGCCGCAGCCCCAGCCGGATTTCCGGTTCGTCGTCCACAATCAGCACCTTATACATGCTTTCCCTCCTCCTGTATAGGCAGTGCCAGTACGATTAGCGCACCGCCCCAGCCGCTATCTTTGATCTGGATCTCAAACAGCTCGCCGTAATACAGCCTGCACCTTGCAATGACGTTGCTGAGGCCAATTTGACTATCCCGGCTATTCAGCAGCATGTCCATTCGAGCAGCGGCCGAGCGTTCTGCAAGCTGGCGCTTCATGTCGTCAGGAATGCCCTGGCCATTGTCCGCAACGCTCAGAACGATGCGCCCCTCACTCCTGCTGACCACGATTTCCACCCGGGCTTCCGGTTGATGCTGAAAGCTGTATTTGACGGCATTTTCGATCAGCGGCTGCAAAATAAATTTAATAATCGTCAGATGCGCAAGCTCCCCTTCCTCCTTCAAACTCAAGCTCAGCCGTTCACCAAAGCGGATTTGCAAAATCTCCACGTAATCCTTCACGTATTTCAGTTCCTCGCGCAGCGGCACCACATCATCGCTCATTCGCAGCGAGAAACGCATCATTTTGCCGAGCGACTCAATGACCTGCACCGTATCGTCGGTGCGCTTCTGCATGGCGAGGCTGCTCATCAGCTCCAGCGTATTGAACAAAAAATGCGGATTGATCTGCATCAGCAGCGCCTTGTATTCCGCTTGCTGGCGCAGCAGCTTCAGCTCAAACTCGTTTTTGATATGCTGCCGGAGCTGGCGCACCATATTGCGGAAGGTTACCGTTGCAAAACCAACCTCGTTGCGAATGCTGATTTCCGGCGGAAGACGCAGCTCCGCCTGATTGAAATCGCCCCGCTGCACATGGCGCATAGCGGATATGAGGCGGGATAGCGGATTGGAAATGCTCTGCGACAGCCATATGGCTAGAAAAACGGATAATACGAGCAATATGGAGGCGAATAAAATAATGCTGCTGCGCAACTGGAACAGCTTCGCATACAAGTCCTGTTCCGATACGAAGCCGGCAAGTATCCATCCCGTTCTTTGCAGCTTTTTAAATACGACGATATCGGTTTTCCCTTTATCCGAATCCATATAAATAACGCCTTGTTTCCGCATATCTCCGCGGATTTTCTCCATCGCAGCCTGCATGCCGGCCTGTGCCCCGGCCTCAGGCGGGGAAAGCAGCAGCTGGCCGCCTTGATCCAGCAAATAAATGGTACCGCTTTCACCAAGGTGAATCCGATTGAGCGGCTGCTGAAAATAGTCGCTGCTCACATTGATTTTCATCACCGTTCGGGCACGGCTTGGCTCGAATGTTCCGATTGGCATGAGCATGCTGACAACCGGATGCTTGTTATTGTATCGTGCCTCGACCGGGTCAATATGGCTGGCCACCCAGTGGGTTCCCGATGTTTTAAAATCGCTGTACCACTGCTGCTCAAGCAGACCCGGATCGGACACGACCTGATTGTCGCTGCTGATCCACATGCCGTCTGCGCGGTAAAAGGTCACCCGTGATACGCTCGTATAGCTGTTCATCGCCTGCGTGAGAAAGCTGCTGAGCTTAATATTCGCCAGCATTTTCTCGCCCGCCGCAAGCTTCGGGTCTGATATGGCCCCGTCCCAGTTTTTCGTCGTATCGCTATTGAACACGAGCGAGGCCAGATCGTAAATCTGCATCTGGACCATATCAACGTAAGCGCCGTACTCCTCCATTTTCTCCAGTGCCGAGGATTCGATATAAGAGCGGATAATGGAGCGTGATTCATTAAATAATATATAAGACATTGCGCCAAAAGAAAGGACGAACAGCAAAATAAAAACAGCAATAAGTCGGCTTTTTAATGAGTAAAACACAGCTAGTCCCCTTTTCTGTCAAACCTCGTGCTTGATTTGCCAATATAGTAGCACAGTGTTTGCAAGGTTCGCTCTTTTTTCTCTAAATGGCGAGGTCTGAGGTTCCGCTATTTTGGCTTTTAATCCGATTCTGGGCTGTAAGCGGACTGGAAATCCGTTATCTCCCGCATTGTCCCTTCAAAATGGCCACTTGCAGCATATTAATGGCTGCTGTGTCCGCAGCCTGTGCCGTAACCCATCATTCTGATAAAATAGCTGCTGCTGTGTCCGCCAAGACTAGCTCTGTGCTGGAAGTGAGCTCTCAAAACGAAAAGGACAACTCTGCCTCTCGGTATGCAGGTTCACATTCATAAGGGGGAGACATTTTCGGCAGAAGAGGGCATTCAAAAACAATACCTTGACCTTGAGGTATACTTCAACCTTTATACTCTGTTTATACAAAATATCCGGCCTGCTGGACGGAGAATACAGAAATAAATGGAGGTACTGTATAATGAAAATATTAGAGGTCATTGTCATTCTGGTTATTTTATCGGCAGCGGGAGGCCTGTTATTCGCAAGAAAATCGAAGCGGCTTGATGCCGGGATGCTGGGCGCGATTGTACTGGCTGTGCTGCTCCATGGAATAATCGATCATTTCCGCATCCAGATGGTTGCCGCTTACGCTGTAGCTTTCGTTTTGATTATTGCCTTCGTCCGCCGGCTGCTGAAGCCCTATGGCCATCCTATCCGTTCCAAGGCTATTATCAAAAAAAGCCTGCTCTCCCTTATCGTCATCGCACTAAGCGGATTTTCCGGATATGCGAGCACGCTGCTGCCGGTTTTCACAATGCCTGAGCCTAACGGCAGCTATGGCATTGGCACCATTGCACGGCATTTAACGGATGATTCCCGAGCGGAAACGCATAGTGATAATCCAAATGACAAGCGCGAGTTGATGATCAATGTATGGTATCCGGTAGATAAAAATAAAACCGAAGGCGCATCGACCGAGCATTACCCTTCGGAAATTGGGGAAGCGGTCAGCCTCGTATTCGGCATTCCGAAGCAAATTTTCAGCCATGTGATTAACATTCCGACGCATGTCGTAGAAGGGGCCGAGCTATCCTCTGCTGAAGCGAGCTATCCGGTTGTCCTGTTTTCTCCCGGCATTCGCTCGACCCGCTTCCAGAGCATGACGGCAATTGAGGAACTCGTAAGCAATGGCTATATCGTCGTAGGCATGGATCATCCTTATACATCAGCGAAGGTTGATTTTCCGGATGGCCGTTCGATTTTATACGAAGCTGAGCCCGAATTTCCAACTTCAGCAGAGCTTTACGACAACAATATTAAAGAAGTCGCTATCCGTGTAGCTGACACGAGTTTTGTACTCGACACGTTGACGGCATGGAATCAGGATGACCCTGATCATAAGCTGGAGGGCAAGCTGGATCTAAGCCGCGTTGGCATTTTCGGCCACTCCTATGGCGGGGCGACTACTGCGGAGACGCTGGCACAGGACAGCCGTTTTAAGGCGGGGGTTAGCCTAGAAGGCGGATTTTGGGGCGATGTAGCCCATAATGGCTTGAAGCAGCCGTTCATGTATTTGATGACAGGCGATACAGCCAAAAGCTTTGATCCGGCGACGAAGGAGAAATCCTATGTCTATTTCGATGAGTTCGCTTCCGATTTGGACTCGGTCATGACGAAAAGCACCAATGACACGTATTACATGACCGTTGAGCCTTTTATCCATCAGAGCTTTACCGATATCGCGCTGCTGTCGCCTAAGCTGTTCGCCAAGGGTGTTGACCCCGATCACGTCGTAGACATTACCCGCTCTTATGTCACCGCCTTTTTCAATCAATATTTGAAAAATGAATCACAGCCGCTGCTGGCTGGGCCATCGCCGGACTATCCTGAGGTTGTGTTCGACAATAACTATACGAAAAAAGCTGCTGCCCAATAAACACACGGACAACAGCAAGGAGGGGAACGCTCATGGAAGGAATGACACGCGGCGAGCTTGCCAAAAAAACAGGTCTCAGCATGGCAACGATTCGCTATTACGAGGAAAGCGGCATCCTTCCGGCCCCCCGCCGAAGCCAAGGCGGATACCGTTTATACTCGGACGATTATTTGGTCAAAATCAAATTCATTAAAGACACCAAGTCGCTCGGCTACTCGCTTAAGGAAATTCAGGAAGTGCTGCATCTGCTAGGCCGGGATATGGACGCTGAAACCTTAAAGGAGTATGTGCGCGGCAAAATAGCCGAGATTGATAACAAGGTGGAGTCGCTGCGCTCCATTCAATCGATGCTCAAGGGCTTGCTGAAGACGCCCGAAGCGGACATTCACAATTATTTGGATTCATTTCGCAAGCCAGAAAATTAATGACCGCAGGCTGCGGATACTGTACATGATAAGGCTCCATTCGCACTCTGGCTATACAGCTTCAAACAGCCATGATATATTCAACTGAGAGAATCATCCATTTGCTGGATTTATTTTTTCAATAGGAAGGTTGAATAGCATCAGATGTTGCGTAAAATAAGCTTAATGCTCCTGTCTTTGTTATATCTTTTTGTGTATTGGATTATGTTCTATGTCTTAATTGATAAATTTACTTTTTATCTATCAACGACCTATCGCTTCTTTGCCTCACACAAAATTGTATATGATATGTTTTTGATTAGTATCGTTGTAAGTCTGGTTTTAGCTCAATTGATTGTAGGACTAAATCTATTTATACATTTTAAAAATGTTAAGCATTTCTACAAAATGCAGCTTTTACACATTCCATTGATCGTTCTTGCCATTTACCTTACAAGTGCAACAACCACTGTTATACCTTTTATTAAGAATTGGCATATCTCCTTGTTGGGAGAATCGATTGCACAATAAAGAAGGGAGACCCTTATCCGGGGCCTCCCTTTTTTTGCGATTACGTTCGATTATTCATTTATTGCACCTTAACCTCATCCAAATAAATCGTTGCTGCGCCGGTCGAGGCGCTTGGTGCAAACACTTGAATGCCTAGCGCCTGGACATTGCTTTTATCCGCGACGCCGGACAAATCGTAGCTTACCGTCACAAATCCATCGCCGCTGTAGGATACCGTATCGTTTGGCGCGAACCAGCTCCACCCGCTGCCCGTTTGCAGAAACAACTTCACGGATACAGCTCCCGAAAGCGCCGCATTCCCGTCCGGTGCCACTTTAAACTTGGCGGACAGCGTACTTGCTGTACCCAAGTTCAGCGCACCGACCCGTCTAAGCTGGAATTCGCCCCCATTGAGGTCAAAAGCCGCCTTCAGCGAGCTGTTTCCTGATGATGCTGCATCGGTCGACACTGCCATATCACGGGCATTGGCTGTATTGTAGGCATTATCCGCATCGGTATTAATGGCCCAACCCTCTGCTCCGCTTTCAAAATCGTAAGTGGGACCAGCCGTTCCCGGCCCTCCGCTTCCTTCCACATACACATCATCTACATAGACGGCTGCTGTACCCGTCTGTCCCGCCGTCGGCTCGATTTTCACGCCGATTGCCTGCACGCTGTCGAGCCCTGCTATACTGGCGAGCGGAATCGTCAGCGTCTTGAATTCGCTGGAATCGACGATCACACCTGTTCCACTGTCATGCCACTCCCATGTGCTGCCTGTTTTAATATACAGGCGGGCATTAGCGGTTCCTTGCGACAGCTTCACCTTGACGCTGAGTGCTGCAGCTGCGGACAAGTCTGCTGCTGCAACCTTCGTCAGCTCAAAGCCCGCCGGGCTTGCTAGCGAGAAGGTAGACGTGAGCGAATGGACGCCCTCTGTCTTCTCATCCGCTGTAATCGCGGCATCTGCGGCCTGTGCCTCATTCGAGCTTACCGTCCAGCCAGCCGTATCCGTTTCGAATCCATAAAGCGTGCCTGGCTCTGCTGGCGAGCTTCCCGAACCGGAGCCGCCATTTGGCACGCCGCCTGTTCCATCATTTATCGCTCCAATATCATCGAAATAAAGCGAGCTGTTAAGGGTGGCTCCATTGATGGCATTCACGTAAATGGAAAACTCCTGTACATTTTTCAAGCTGGCCTTGTTGATCTTTTTGCCCGTATTTCCTGTATCCCAAGGAGCAACGGTAAACTCATTAAAGTGAAGGCTGACCCATTGCCCGGTTGTACCTGCAAGCGATGGATAGGCTTCGTAGGAAACGCCATCCACACGCAGCTGAATCACGAGCTTCTGGTTGCTGCCGTCCGGCACCATCCAAAATTTCAAATGGTTGAACGTGGACCAATCTACGCCACCCAGCACTTTCGTAATGCCAGCATAGCCGGAAGCACCCAGCGTATAGTCCAGTTTCATCCCGTAGTTGCCCGAGCTTTTATGCCCGCCGTCCAGCGCTACAGCTGTCGCATCGCCGCCCGCATGGATGAACTTCGCTGCCAGAGCGGCATCGCTGCCTTGATACGTCTCGAAGTCGTCCACTACAGCCGGGTCCTTCTCCGCCTCAGCGAACGTGCTGTACAAGCTTAGATTATCGACGTAGATTGAAAAATCGCCTTCTAGCCCGCTGCCCACCAAGGAAAGGGCAAGCCCCGTCGCAGCTGCTGATTTTGCCGCATCATTCAAATCAATAACGGGCGAAAATTTCGCATATACCGTGCTGCCTACGGTCACTTGCGGAAGCTCGGACAGCTTGATTTTGGTCGTCGTCATCCCATATTTCGTATCCCAATCCGGCGGCAGCATCGCAATGCTGCTAATCGTCGCCTGCGCATCTCCCGCATTCAGCGGAATAAAAGCGTCCAGCTTGATGCGCTTCACATCGGCCAGTGCATTTCCGCCGTCCAGCGCTGGAAGCGCGAGCTTGAATTCCTGCCACGTATCCGCTGCTGCCGCATGCTGGGCATCCAGCTTCAATACGCCATTGCCATCCAAAGCATCATGGCCCACAGTCAGCGCCATCGTTTCCGGATAAGTGCCCGGATCGCCATTTTTGACTACGCCTTCTGTATCTTGGTCAAAGGTGTACGTTTTCATCAAAATCTCGCTTGCCTGCACCGATACCGTCGCAGATTGCGTAAGCGAAGCCTGATTGCCAACATATGCTTTGACGTTCAACACCGCTGTTTTGCCATTTAAACCCGCTGCCGGAGACCAATTCGCCGTATAGAAAAATCCTTCGCTATCGAGCGTCATCGGATATTCTGTATCCGAACCCTGTACCGAATAGACGACCTTCGTTGGGGTAATTTCCAGCGCCCGTGCGCGAATCGTGACGGAGCTGCCCACAATGCTGTTATCCGTAGGCGTCGCAATATGCATGAACGGCTGCTCTGGCGCTGTCACGACCGTATGGCCATACACGCCCTGCACCTCATTGCGGAAAGTCGTAAACGAATCATTATAAAAGTTAATAAAATCAGGCAAAAGCTCATGATCCCCGAGCCCGTTTGGCGCATTTTTATAAGGCACATACAAATTGTTGCCAAGGCCAAAGTTTGCCCATGTCTGCATATAGGCAATGCGTGAAGCGTCCTCATCGGACTTGATCGCACTCAGCAAATCGGTAAACCAGGTCGTATTATTATTCCCGGTCGTCTTCATCCCCTCCGGGCTGTAGCCGAATTCGGAAAACGTCGCAATTTTCCCCTTGCTGTCCGCCAGCCTTGAGATCATGCCCAGATCCGTAACCAATCCGTTCAAAAAGCTTTGCGAACCCGCATTCTCCTTGTTATCGTATTGGTCCATCCCCAATATATCGACATAATCGTCGCCCGGGTACGTCGTCAAATACGTGCTTTCCGCGCCTCCGAACGAGCCATTTGGCGAGAAAACATACAGGAAGTTGCGCACGTCCTTCTTATCGCGCAGGTATTCAACCGTATAGCGGAAAATCTCCTTGTATTCGCTTGTGGTCGTCGTTTTCGCGCCCCACCAGAACCAGCCGCCGTTTTGCTCATGGAAGGGACGGAACAGAATCGGAATGAGCTTGCCATCATCATCCTTCACATTATTTGCAAAATTCGCAATGGTGTCTAGAAAAGCGTTAAATTCCGCATGCTTGTCGCCGCCCGGCAAAATATGAGCAACTACATTGCCTGATGTATCGTTAAAGCTGCCACCCGTCACAAAGTTCGGAAAATGGGTGCTGAGCGTTACAATGCCGCCGAGATCGTGGGCATTCTTGACCGATGCAGTGAGATTAATCCGGCTTTGCTCGATGTTGTTCGGCACACCCGGCTTTTCTTTGCCTTCCAGACTTAGCGTATCCCAGCCGAACACGGCTGGGTAATCGCCAACCGAATTTTTCACCTCGGATTGCGAGCCGTCCGTAGAGGTCAGTGTCACGCCTTCGTCCGTTGCATGCTGGTGGCCGAACAAAATTTCATGGCCGCGCACGCCGTTCAAATAGGCGAACAATGATTTGGTCTCAGCCGTTGCATTCTGATCGACAAAATTCACCGTCGGCTCCGTATTTCCGCCATTTTCCCCACCATTGTTGCTGCCGCCACTGCTGCCCGAGGATGCCCCTGTTCCTGGCGCCGTGCCGGTGCCAACTGGCGTCAGCGTGCCATTTTTCAGCGTATAACTGCCTTTGGCTACTGGTTTGCCATTAATAGTGACGGAATCGGCCTGCACCGTCAGCCTCCCAATCGTTGTCCCTGGACCGGTGATCAGCTCCGTAGGCTGATTCAGCACGATGCTGTCTGCCTCCGCGTTGTCTCCCAGCTCCAGAATAGCCTTGCTGTTAGCCACGATGCTGTTGATTTTGGTATCTCCGTCTGCCTCAACATGCACCTTGCCATCCTTGCGGTTAATTTCTACGCCTGCCAGCGTTGAATCATGAAAGATAACGGTGTGATCGCCGCCACCTGCAATAAACGTCGTTCCTTTCACGCTTGCATGATCGACTACTGCCTCACCGTCCCCAATGCCTGCGGCCAAATAAAGGTTGCCAGCAATTTGGGCATCTTTGAGCGTAATGCCAGCATGATTAATGATCGCATGGCCCAAAATCGCCTGCGCCGCTGTATAATCCCCTGCCTTGGCATACAGCTCGGCCACCAGTTTGTCCACCAAGGTTATGACCTCTGCACGAGAGATTTTGCCTGCGGGCAGGAAAGCGCCATTTTCGTAGCCGCTGACGACACCTTGCAGCGCGTTGATCGCCTTTTTCGCATAGCTGGAAATTTGGCTGCTATCCTTGAAGGCCCCCGCGTACGCTGCATCGTCCGCTGCCTTCAGCTCGAAAATGCGCGCCAGCAGCGTTACCGCATCCTGCCTCGTTATCGGCTGCTCCGCTCTTGCCTCGTTACCCGGGAACCCGTCATAATAGCCCGCAGCCCGCGCTTTGCTAAGCTCGCCCGCATACCATGCCGTCTCCGGCACATCGCTAAAGGCAGAAGCAGACAAAGCCGATAAACCGAACAACCGATTAACGACCGCGACAAATTCCGCCCGGGTCATGCTGCCATTCGGGTGGAAGGCTCCGTCCGAGTAACCGCTTACAATTCCCTGCGCACTCCATTTCTCTATAGCAGCTTTCGCCCAATGCCCCTGTATATCGGGAGCAAACGCGTTAGTTGCTGCCCCTGATTGAGCGAAAGCAGCAGAAGAGAACATCGAAACAACGATAGCTGGGGCCATAACGGCCGCGATCCATTTGCGTTTTTTATTCATGCGATCCTCCTATTTTTTAAAGTGTATTGAAAGCGCTTCACATCATTATAGAGGAACTACTTGAAAAAAATAGGAGATTCAATTTGTTTTTATAGTTCTCTTTTGTCTTCTATTTTGTTATGTTTCTTTATTCCAAGGTGAAACGGCTGTCGCCGTCCTTTGGCGGCGCAGCGCGTTTCGTACCGAGAAATATAGAGAAAGGATGTGAAAATCATATCCTTTTCTATATTTTTAAAAATGCAACCAAGCTTTCGCTTCGCCGTATCTAATCAGACATCCCTGCTGCAGCAGGAACTGTAACACCATTAACCATTAACAACTATAATCACAATCTGCTATACTACAAATAGTTTCATATTCTTACACAGAATCGACAAATTCCACCATTCTGGCCTGTTAAGAGCTTCAAGGTGAATAACTGTCGAGGCAGATGGTTCTTTTATTTCATATTTGAGGAGGCAATACAAATGGGTATTGGATCGAATTCAAACGGCGGCAATCATTTTGGTGGACAAGGCGGCATTCAGGGCGGTATCCAAGGCGGTATCCAGCAGGGTGGCATTCAACAGGGCGGTATTCAGCAAGGCGGCATCCAACAAGGCGGCATTCAACAGGGCGGCATTCAAGGCGGTACTCAGCAAGGTGGATTCCCGAATGCTGGCAACGCTAACTCCTTTGGTGCAGCACCTGCTCCTCAAGGTGGCGGCTTCGGAGGCGGACTTGTATTGTCCAAGGGACAAAAGCTCGATTTGACGAAAAACAACCCCGGACTCGACCATTTAAAGGTTGGAATCGGTTGGGATACGAATCGCTTGCAAGGCCAAAATTATGACCTCGATGTTGAAATTTTCCTGCTGAACCAAGCGGAGAAGCTTCCTTCCAACGGCCATATTGTTTTTTATAATAACTTGAACAGCCCGGACGGAGCGATTCGCTATAACGGCGACAACCGGACTGGACAAGGCAGCGGCGACGATGAGTCGGCAGAAATCCAACTGTCCCGCGTATCTCCTGACATTCAGAAAATCGTATTTACCGTGACGATTGACGACGCTATTCGCAAAAATCAAAACTTTGGCCAAATCGGCAACGCCTACATTCGGATCGTCAACCAGGCTAACGGCGCTGAAATTTGCCGCTTCGACCTGTCCGAAGACTATTCCACTTCCATTTCCTTGCTCGCGGGAGAAGTATACCGCCACAACAACGAGTGGAAATTCAATGCGGTAGGTACAGGCCTTACGCTTGATCTCGCTGGCATTTGCGCACATTATGGCGCTATGTAATTCACTACACATCTAACTGGAGGTCAACTCATATGCCATTTCAATTTCAAGTGGAACGCGAGCTGTTTCTGAAGGCTGAAGGCCAAGGCAAGTTTTTCGCTAAAAAAGGCTCCATGGTCGCTGATCAGGCTTACAACGGCAAATTTAAATATTCCAAGCGCTTGCTTGGCACAAACTCCGGCAACATTGTTGGACAAGTATTGAACCACGGTATGCGCCGCATTACAGGCGAAAATCTTGAAATTATGGAAGTCGAAGGCCAAGGCTCCGTCTATCTTGCTGACCAGAACACGCATGTGACCGTCATTAATTTGGAGCAGGGCGGCCCTTGGCAGCACGTAAGCGTTGAAAGTGAAGACCTGCTGGCGTTTACAGAAACTTGCCACTACGGCGTTACAATCATCGGCTCCGGTGTCATTTCCCAACGCGGACTTTTCACCTCCAAGCTCTCCTATAACGGCCAAGGCGCTCAAGTCGCAGTGAAAACGAACGGCAACCCGCTCGTTCTGCAAGCCCCATGCCGCGTCGATCCCGATGCGATTGTTGCCTGGACAGGCCCTTCACCTAAAGTGAAGCTTGATGTGAACTGGAAAACCCTTATCGGACAAACCTCTGGCGAGTCTTATATGTATGAGTTCAATGAGCCTGGGCAAATCGTTATCATTCAGCCTTTCGAGCGCCAAAGCGGCGTGAAATTCGGCATTGATGACAATCGTTACCAGCCGCAAGAGCAAAGCAGCGCCTTCCAAAACACTTTTGGCGGCAACGGCGGCAACGCTGGCAATAACGGCGGCGCTCCAAGCAATAACAATAACGAAGGCGGGCTCGGCGGCATTATTGGCCGAATTTTGCGTTAAGCTATTTATTATACGTACTTCCAATAAAACGATTAAAAGCATCCCCACTCATCATTCCTGATGAGCAGAGATGCTTTTTTTTTTTTGCAGACTGGAACCTGTTATTCCTGCCACTCCACGAGCTGTGGATTATTATCCAAAATGGACAGGTATTGCTCCTTCCAGCCATACTTGGCATCGGGGTCAAGCAGCTGGTAGCGGTGGAGCTTCTCCCGGCGATGTTCCTCTTTTGCCCAGCCATAATGCTTAAGGCGAATGTCCGACAGCTGGTGAGGCAGCTCCAAAATATTAGCGGGAAAACGCCCGCAATGCTGCGGCGTATTTTTCCACTTATAATCAAATGCTGGGTCATAGCGGAGCAAAAAAGGACGATAGCTTTCATGTGCCTGCCAGATCGCATCCGATCTATACGAATGAAGGCTCCAGAAATCGTATAGCCGGAAGCAAAATACATTCGTAGACCGGCTTTGCAGCAGCGAATCGAGCTCCTGAGCGAAGCTTTGCTCGAACCATTCATCCGCGTCTAGATTCAAAATCCACTCCGGATTTACAGTCAACGTCTCTTCCCACTGCTGCTTCCGCAGCGTAATTTCATTGCTGAAACGCGACACCTCGTTGCGGATCAGCTTAACCGGAATGCCTTCCAGCGCCTGTAGGCACACCTCAGCGGTATCATCCGTACTGCCATCATCAATGATGACTGCGTCATCAATATACTGGCGATGCTGCTCCAGCGCCTGGCGCAAATAGCGGCTGCTCTCGTTCCTTACGACCATCGACAGCGTGAGCCGTCCTCGGGTCAGGGGCTGGACTTCCGTTTCTTTCTGTAGAAAACGCTCCGCCCCAGCCAAATCCGCGCTGCGGTAAATATGATAGGCGGGATAGTGGGTATCCACAAACAGCTGCAGGCCAAGCGCAGCCGCTCTAATGCAAAAATGCCGATCTTCCCCCCAGAAGGTTAAATTGCTAATGGGTCCAAAGTGCACACCTGCTTCAAGCGCACGTCTGCTTAGCAGCGTACATGCGCCAAGCCCGCCTACCTCGTATACGCCAGGCTCGTTTAACATCGCGTAAAACTGCTCCAAGCGCTCCGCAATTTCCAAATCGCTCAGCTGCTCGCCTCGGCCTCGCTCCCACTGTCCATATTCGTCATGCAGCCATACTTGCGGCTGAGGACGTGCATCCGGCTGCCAGCGGGTCCAAAAAATTTCCGATACTATATCCTTGTCGTCCGCTACTAGCTGCGCAAGCGTTCTGGAATCCAGCAGCAGGTCGGAGTCGAGCAAAAATAAATAGTCAAATTGGTGCTCTAGCGCATGTTCAATGATTCGATTTTTGAAATGGGCAACCTTCCAAATGAGCTGCTCATTCCAGCAATGCGTCAAATCCGTGCGTACATACACGTCTTGGCTATCGGAGGGTTCTGAGCGGATAATGGTTACCCCCTCGCGAGCGGCAGTAAACTGTTCCAGCAGCTGACTGCTCGTAGCATCCGTATTATCGTCAATGAAGAGATAGCTCAGCTCCAGCTGATCTGCATGAAGGCGTTTCAGCGAAGCGAGAAACAACGCAAGAATCGTAGGCTGCTGCTGAACGGGACTGGCAATAAGCACACGCCTTTTTTCCTCAGACAAGTACGATCCCTCCCTCATCCTTCTTACTCAGCCGCTGACTCAAATATTCCCGGTTCGCTATCATTCGCTCATCCTCCGGCCGATAGCTGGCCGCCTGCTCGTTATGCCTATAAGCTGCCTCGTAGTCGCCTAGACGGTCATAGCAGACACATAGCTGAAGCTGCGGCAGCCAAGTAGAACAGGCAATATTCGCAAAACCCCAGCCTGTTGTGTCCGTATGCTCCACGTGGATCGCCTGCTTATACCAATACACCGCCATCTGAAGCTCATCCCGCTGCAAAAAATGATACCCAAGGCGGCAGCAAAATTCCGCCCGAGGCTTATCGTAATAGAAGGATCGCAGCACAGAATCCATCATATTGCGCGGCTCGTTCAGCTCGTGGTAGCAGTCCGCAAGCCGCCCGCAAGCAAGAATATTATCCTCGATCCAACCTTTGCCGGTAGCGAGAAACTTGTCATAATAACGGATGGCTGAATCGTAGCGGCCATTGTCTTTCAGCTCATTGGCATAATAAAATAAGTCGCGCGGGGTGAAAACTTCTCCTCTACGAAGCCGATTTTCATACATCGTTAAATTGCGGTCGCTATCATGCCCGAGGCTCTTATGTGTAACGGAAACATCACAATGGATGATGTTTCCGTAAACCTCCAAATACTCATGGACCGCGCCAATCCACTGAAAATTCCGCTCACGCTTGACAATGCGATTGCGCCGCAGCTTGTTAACTACGTTGCCGAACTCGTCAAAGGACAAGTGGTAGTCCATTGAGACGGAGTCTACCGTATCGTCAAGCTGGTGTTTGAGCGCCTTCAGCTTGTGCAGTTCGGAAACCTCCAATACATCATCCGCATCCAGCCACATCATATAAGGCTTCGTTGCAAGCGAGAATGCGAAATTGCGGGCGGCGGCGAAGTCATCCACCCAGGTGAAAGACTCGACGCGATCGGTGAAACCGGCAGCGATTTCCCGTGTAGCATCGGTCGAGCCTGTGTCGACAATAATAATTTCATCTACGGCAGGGGCAATAGAGGAGAGGCAGCGTGCCAATGTTTTTTCTTCATTTTTGACTATCATGCAAAGACTGATCGCGATCAATGAAACCACACTCCTGCGAGTTGATTCTATTGACCCATCCTATTCAGTCACTCTTGCCTTGGTGCCCAACTGGCCGCATTAGCTTAATTGGATAATGGTCAATGCCGCGCCAGCGCTGCCTCCAAGCAATGTGGCCGCACCCAGCAGTCCAAATAATTGAAGGGTAATGGTCGAGCCTGCTGTCAGTCCAACAATAATGTCGTTATTGAAAGAGGATAAGCTTAATACTGGCTCCAATGTTGAGGCTGTACTCGCGACGCCGTTAATTAGCAGACGCGAGCTGACCAATAACGCCGCCGTCAAATTAATTTGGTACGTAATATAATATCTGCCCGCAGCGGCAACTGTGAACGTATCGTTTAATCCATTGACCGTTATGCCTGTAGCGATATTTTGAGAGCTTGGGAGCGGTACATTCGTGCCTCCAAGTATAACTGCAATGACACCCCCAGTTGTATTGGCTGCAAAAGCAGATACAGCTGTCGTACTAACGCCGGTTGCTCCGGTTGCTCCTGTCAGACCTGTGACTCCCGTTGCCCCGGTTGCTCCTGTCAGACCTGTGGCTCCTGTTGCCCCGGTTGCTCCTGTCAGACCTGTGGCTCCCGTTGCCCCGGTTGCTCCTGTCAGACCTGTGGCTCCTGTTGCCCCGGTTGCTCCTGTCAGACCTGTGGCTCCTGTTGCCCCGGTTGCTCCTGTCAGACCTGTGGCTCCTGTTGCCCCGGTTGCTCCTGTCAGACCTGTGGCTCCTGTTGCCCCGGTTGCTCCTGTCAGACCTGTGGCTCCCGTTGCCCCGGTTGCTCCTGTCAGACCTGTGGCTCCTGTTGCCCCGGTTGCTCCTGTCAGACCTGTGGCTCCTGTTGCCCCGGTTGCTCCTGTCAGACCTGTGGCTCCCGTGGCTCCCGCAGCCCCTGTCACACCAGTCGCTCCCGTTACTCCGGTTACACCCGTGGCTCCCGTCTCTCCCGTTGCTCCAGTCGAGCCCGTTACTCCGGTTACACCGGCTGTACCTGTCGCTCCCGTTACACCTGTTACGCCGGCTGCTCCTGTTACACCTGTGGCTCCCGTCTCTCCGGTTGCGCCTGTCGAGCCCGTTACTCCGGTTGCACCTGCTGTACCTGTCGCTCCAGTTGCTCCTGTTACACCGGCTGCTCCTGTTTCTCCGGTTGCGCCTGTCGAGCCCGTTACTCCGGTTGCACCGGCTGTACCTGTCGCTCCGGTTACACCTGTTACGCCGGCTGCTCCTGTTACACCTGTGGCTCCCGTCTCTCCGGTTACGCCAGTCAAGCCCGTTACTCCGGTTACACCGGCTGTACCTGTCGCTCCGGTTACACCTGTTACGCCGGCTGCTCCGGTTACACCCGTGGCTCCTGTATCTCCGGTTGCGCCTGTCGAGCCCGTTACTCCGGTTGCACCTGCTGTACCTGTCGCTCCCGTTACACCTGTTACACCGGCTGCTCCAGTTACGCCCGTGGCTCCCGTCTCTCCGGTTGCGCCTGTCGAGCCCGTTACTCCGGTTGCACCTGCTGTACCTGTCGCTCCCGTTACACCTGTTACACCGGCTGCTCCAGTTACGCCCGTGGCTCCCGTCTCTCCGGTTGCGCCTGTCGAGCCCGTTACTCCGGTTGCACCTGCTGTACCTGTCGCTCCCGTTACACCTGTTACACCGGCTGCTCCAGTTACGCCCGTGGCTCCCGTCTCTCCGGTTACACCAGTTGAGCCCGTTACACCTGTTACACCGGCTGCTCCTGTTACACCCGTGGCTCCTGTCTCTCCGGTTGCGCCTGTCGAGCCCGTTACTCCTGTCTCACCGGCTGCTCCTGTTACACCCGTGGCTCCCGTTTCTCCCGTTGCACCAGTCGAGCCCGTTATACCTGTTACGCCGGCTGCTCCTGTTACACCCGTAGCTCCCGTCTCTCCCGTTGCACCAGTCGAGCCCGTTACACCTGTTACGCCGGCTGCTCCTGTTACACCCGTAGCTCCCGTCTCTCCGGTTGCACCAGTGGAGCCCGTTGCTCCTGTCTCACCAGTTGTCCCTGTCGCTCCCGTTGCGCCAGTCGAGCCTGTGACTCCTGCACCCGTCACTCCGGTTGCTCCGGCTGCTCCTGTTTCTCCAGTTGTACCTGTGGGTCCGGTTACTCCGGTCGTTCCGGTCACTCCAGCACCCGTTGCTCCTGTTGCGCCTGTCGCACCTGCGCCAGCCAACAGCGTATAATCTGGCGAGCTTCCTGGTACCCCGCTTGGCGGTGCCGTATTCACGATATACGTGCTGCCATTAAATGTTACTACCTGATTTACGGGGTATGTTGGAGCCACTAAAGGATCAAACGCTACTATCCCTTGCAATCCCACACCCGTTACTCCTGTTGCTCCTGTTGCTCCTGTTGCACCAATTGCCCCTGTTGACCCTGTCGCACCCGTCGCACCTGAACCAGCCAGCAGTGTATAATCTGGCGAGCTTCCTGGTACCCCGCTTGGCGGTGCCGTATTCACGATATACGTGCTGCCATTGAATGTTACTACCTGATTTACGGGGTATGTTGGAGCCACTAAAGGATCAAACGCTACTATCCCTTGCAATCCCACACCCGTTACTCCTGTTGCTCCTGTTGCACCAATTGCCCCTGTTGACCCTGTCGCACCCGTCGCACCTGAACCAGCCAGCAGTGTATAATCTGGCGAGCTTCCTGGTACCCCGCTTGGCGGTGCCGTATTCACGATATACGTGCTGCCATTGAATGTTACTACCTGATTTACGGGATATGTTGGAGCTACTAAAGGATCAAACGCCACTATCCCTTGCAATCCCACACCCGTTACTCCTGTTGCTCCTGTCGCCCCCGTCGCACCTGAACCAGCCAACAGCGTATAATCTGCCGAGCTTCCTGGTACCCCGCTTGGCGGTGCCGTATTCACGACATACGTACTGCCATTGAACGTTACTACCTGATTTACGGGATATGTTGGAGCTACTAGAGGATCAAACGCTACTATCCCTTGCAATCCCGCACCCGTTACTCCTGTCGCTCCTGTTGCACCTGTTGTACCAATTGCCCCTGTTGACCCTGTCGCTCCTGCGCCAGCCAGCAGTGTATAATCTGGCGAGCTTCCTGGTACTCCGCTTGGCGGTGCCGTATTCACGACATACGTGCTGCCATTAAACGTTACTACCTGATTTACGGGATATGTTGGAGCTACTAGAGGATCAAACGCTACTATCCCTTGCAATCCCGCACCCGTTACTCCTGTTGCTCCTGTTGCTCCTGTTGCACCAATTGCCCCTGTCGACCCTGTCGCTCCTGCGCCAGCCAGCAGCGTATAATCTGCAGAGCTTCCTGGAACTCCGCTTGGCGGCGCCGTATTCACAATATACGTGCTGCCATTGAATGTTACTACCTGATTTACGGGATATGTTGGAGCTTCTAGAGGATCAAACGCCACTATCCCTTGTAATCCCACACCCGTTACTCCTGTTGCTCCTGTCGCTCCTGCGCCAGCCAACAGCGTATAATCTGGCGAGCTTCCTGGTACCCCGCTTGGCGGTGCCGTATTCACGACATACGTGCTGCCATTGAACGTTACTACCTGATTTACGGGATATGTTGGAGCTTCTAAAGGATCAAACGCCACTATCCCTTGCAATCCCACACCTGTTGCTCCTGTTGCTCCAATTGCCCCAGCTGATCCTGCAGCCCCTGTCGCCCCCGTTGCACCTGCGCCAGCCAGCAGTGTATAATCTGGCGAGCTTCCTGGTACCCCGCTTGGCGGTGCCGTATTCACGACATACGTGCTGCCATTAAACGTAACTACCTGATTTACGGGGTAAGTTGGAGCTGCCAAAGGATCAAACGCCATTATCCCCTGTAATCCCACACCTGTCGCTCCTGTAGCTCCCATTACCCCAGCTGATCCTGGCGCCCCATTGGCTCCTGTTGCACCCGTTGCTCCCGCGCCAGCCAGCAGTGTATAGTCTGCAGAGCTTCCTGGAACTCCACTTGGCGGCGCCGTATTCACGATATACGTGCTGCCATTAAACGTAACGAACTGATAAACGGGATAAGTTGGGGCTACCAAGGGATCAAACGCGACTATCTCATCTAGTCCTGCCCCTGTTGCTCCAGCTACACCAGTCGCACCAGTCGCTCCAGTCACTCCTGCAGCTCCCGGAGCACCATTTGCTCCCGCTGGACCAATTGCTCCCGCAGCGCCTTGCGCTCCAGGCGATCCCGCTGGACCAATCGCTCCGGGAAGGCCCATCGCTCCAGGCTGCCCTGCAGCTCCTGCAGGACCAGTTGCTCCAGTTGCCCCATCAGTTCCAGCAGGACCGCTAAAACCCCTTCCACCCCTTGGGCCTCTGGCGCCTCTCGGGCCACGTTTTCCGCGTCTTGCATGAGCTGGCCGATGGATATGGCCATTCCGAGGTTTTTTATCGTGATGCCCATCGAGACATTTCAGCGCCTTTGTCAGCAGCAAAATCGAGTCGATCACTTCGCGCTCCGCCCGGACGATTTTATTTCTCCCCGCCAGCCTGCGCGCTAATCTCAATTCAAAAATGGCGAGGTTTAATTTCCGCAAACAACTGGCTCTTCTTTTCACCAACCTGCTCATCTCCCATTAGTTATTCGCATTACCGCTTTTTATAGACTGTACGCCTGCATGCCGAAATGACATATCGAATATGGGAGCTCGCTCGTTTAACCCGATTTTGGCGTATTAGACCTTTCACATGCTGGAGCTGCTTAATCCATTTGTTAAGCTCTTGTGTTTTCCTGTTCATCTTCATCCCTCCTTAACGATTTATTTGCTCGCTTTCTATTCAAAATCGTAAAAATAGTCTTTTATCATCACACCAGTCTATGTTTGCGTCCGATATGCAACACGGTATTCACCCAGTAATTAAAAATAAAAAAAAGCCCAATCCTCTGCATGAACGCAGACAATTAGACTTTTACTCACAATAAAAGCTTGCTTATTTGATGACAAAAGCAATTCTCGAACCATCCGGGTATTTTTCCAGCTGATTGCTGACCCATGAACCCGCTCCGCGATTATCCGATGGATCAATATAAGCAATATGGGCGCCGCTCCCGCCTTCCGCACACATAGCCATCGGCCATTCATCACGATCGTAGCCTTTCTTCACCTTTACGCCCTGCAAAGATTTTTTCCGATTCTGATCCGCGCCTTCCCGATCAATCGTACAAATAGGAGATTTTCCCGCTGCAATCGCATCTTTAATGTGCTTGCCTGTCTCTGGATACCGATCGGCCGGAAAATATAACGTGTAGTCCGTTCCTTCTGCTGTATTCCAATCTTTCGCCAGCTCATCAAGCCAGCCCATATAAGACGCTCCGGCCAAAGCCAGCATAATAAGCAAGGAAATAAGGGCATTTTTCATTTTAAACTTCTTTTTACGGGACTTTCTTTTCAACGCGCATAGCCTCCTGATGCTCTTTTTCCTCATTTTCTCATCATAAAGGGCGAAGGACAACCCTCGGCCAAATTTTATTTTCACACCTGTTAGGCAAAACATATATTATCTTATATTTCAAAAAAAAGCTGAAGCAGCGTCACTTGCCCGCCACCCCAGCCTTCCCTGATATCTAATTATATTCAAATATTCATCATTTCAGCTCTATACAAATTTACGCCTTGTCTGAATTAGCATCCTTTGCAGCCGAAGGCGCGCAAGTGCCGTCCGAGCAAGCTGCACCGTCAGCATCATCCGGCAAATCATTGATGACGGTCAGAGCCGGATACGCTTCATCCCAAGCCTGCTTGATTGCATTCAGGAACACTTCATTGGGCTGAGCGCCCGATATCGCGTATTTGCGATTAATGACGAAAAATGGCACACCGCGCACGCCTATCCGCGAAGCCTCCTCCTCGTCGCCACGAACGTCCTGTGCATGAGCATCGCTTTCCAGCACAGCAAGTGCCTCTTGACGATCCAGTCCAACCTCGGCAGCCAGATCAGCGAGTGTATCGCGCTGTCCCAAATGCTTGGAATCGGTAAAATAAGCCCGGAACAGTCGTTCAGACATCTCATCTTGCTTGCCGTATCTTGCTGCAAAATGGGTTAAGCGGTGCGCATCAAACGTATTCGTCAGCACCAGTGTATCGAAGTTAAAGGTCAAACCAACGGATGCCGCCTGCTTCGCCAAATCGCTGTTCATCTCGATTGCTTTCTCGCGTGGCATGCCGTATTTGCGGGACAGCATTTCGTGTACATCGTGCTCATAGCTGATCGCGGCACTAGGGTCCAGCTCGAAGCTGCGGAACACGACCTTCACCTGCTTGCCATGCTCGAACTTGGCTAATGCGCCCTCCAGCCTCTTTTTGCCAATATAACAAAACGGACATGCAAAATCTGACCATACATCTATTTGCATTACGATTCCTCCTTTAAATTCATATACGTATAGTAATATACTTTACTTTTTAAAGCAATAGAATCATTCAGCCCTCTGCTACAGCGTTATAAAAAAAACCGCTCATTCACTTAGAATGGGCGGCTCCTTTTGTATCATTTTAAGCTGTAAAATTACATGCCCAATCCCATGCCAGACATCAGCTCATCCATCTTAACCGCGTCCGTCGGAATTTCATACAGGAATTTAGGCGCTTTATTAATATTGTGGTATTCAGCTGTTAACGAGCCTCCAACTTTCACGATACCGCCGCTTTCATCCGTAAAATCCAGATTGATTTTAGCAGTCTGCTGCGATAAGTAGCCATCTTTAATGGCACCTACAATGGAGAAATCATTGACTTTCAGGTTTGTTTTCAGTTGATCCAACGTTTCTTGCTTGTTGGCTTCAAAATCTGCCTTCAGCTTCGTTACATCCTCATTCGTGCTTTCAATCATTTTCATGAAATCTTCGTTTTTCGTCAATGTGTCGATGAGTTCTGGAAGCACTTGATTAACGATTGTTTCTACTGCCTGCTGATAGTTGCCTTCATTAATTTGAAAGCGAACAACTTGATCAGCCTCTACCCCTTCAGGGAGCGCTGCATCTTCTTTTTTCAGCGAGGAGAAATACGTTTTTTCATCAAAATGTTTTAAAATAATGCCGCTCACTTCTTGACCAAGCTTCTGTTGGGCCGCAGTATCCAGCATGGCTCCTGTTTCTGCTTGCTTTGCCAGCTCCTCCAGATCAATCTCCACGAATTTATCCGTGTATTGCTCTGGCAGCATCAGCATTGGAAGCGCCGGAATTTTTACAAACATCTTTTTGTCGGTCATAATCATCGGAATTTTAATAGAAATGCCCGCTGCCGTAATATCCATTTCCATATCTGTGCGCAGCGGCTCTTTTTGATATACCGCTTTAACATTTACTTTAGCGCCTTTAAGCAGGCCAATGACATATTGCGCCCCAGCTCCGTCTTCCTGAAGCAATTCGTCTGGCACTGTAAGCTCATCTATCCCAAAAGACATCGTAGAATCATATGATGTGACTTCCGCCATTTTTTGAGTAGCTTTCTCCAAAGACTCCTTAGGAGACGCGCTCGCGCTGCATCCTGCGACAATAATTAAAGCAGCAGCGATAAATAGCATAGCCACTTTATGTAGTCTGTTTTTCATTCTAGTTGATCCTCCCTATTTGTATCTCTGCTTGACATCCCCCCTATTTTATAACAAAACGACAGCATATAGAAGCAATATCCAAAAAATCCCGCTTCTCCGAGAAGAAACGGGACTTTTGTATGAATATCTTGAATTTATGATCCTTCCGGATTTAGGTGAGAAGTATGATTTTTCTGCTTTGTTTTTTTCGATCCAGATAAAGGCTGCTGTTGTGCAGAGTCATCATTGCGGCTTCTTTTGTCCTGAGATTGACGCTGCGCCTCCGGCACAGGCACGCTGTCTGGCTTGCTCATATCATCATCCTCCTTTTAGGCGTGTGTAAGCTGCGCAAGCGCTTGAGCGCATTCATGGATATGACGCTTATAATCATGAATGAGCTGTTGAAGCATGTCTGTGCGTTCATCCACAGCTTGATGATCCTTTTCCACATCGACGAGCTCCACTTTAATTTCACGGCTATCCACATAGGTCACCTTAAAATCGATCTCATGCGCCTGATGCCCCGCAGACTGAATTGTAATCCGCAGCGATTTTGGGTCCGCCTCATCGGCTGCTACCTGGCATTTATCCGGCTTGTTCATCATCTCCGGCAGTGTGCGGTTCCATGCTTCCACCAATTCTGGCTGGCTGTAGGTCAGCTCATCTTTTTTCGCCATCTTTATCAACACCTCCACATCCTATAAGATGCGGCGCGAGCCCGCCAATTATTCAGGCAAAATCCAGCATAAACACAAGATTATCCACAGATTTATACACAATTCATGCGAGTTATCCACATTATATACATTCTGTCCACAGGACTATCGTGGATAATGGTGATAACTCCTGCTCAGACGTTATCCCCAATCCCCAGACAACAAAAAAACGCCCAAACCGTTAGGTTGGACGTTATCATTCAATAAGTTGGCGGAGAGGGTGGGATTCGAACCCACGTGGGCTTGCACCCTAACGGTTTTCAAGACCGCCCCGTTATGACCGCTTCGGTACCTCTCCACATATAAAATCATCACAAAAATCATTATACCACAGGTTAAAAATGAATATCAACCTTTTTTTAACCTGTGGATAATAAAAATGTAAAAACTTTAAGCTTTAGGTCCAATTACGCTGATTCCGCCCATATAAGCACGCAATACTTCAGGAATGACAATGGAGCCGTCTGCCTGTTGGTAATTTTCAAGAATAGCGGCAACGGTACGTCCTACCGCAAGACCTGAACCGTTAAGCGTATGAACGAATTCCGGCTTGCTCTTTGCATCCCTGCGGAAGCGGATGCCCGCACGGCGCGCCTGGAAGTCCTCTACGTTCGAGCATGAGGAGATTTCCCGGTAAGTGCCTGCACTTGGCAGCCATACTTCCAGGTCATAGGTTTTCGCAGCGGTGAAGCCCATATCGCCTGTGCACAGAGCGAGCACGCGATAGGACAAGCCAAGCAGCTCAAGTACCTTCTCGGCATTAGCCGTCATCTTCTCCAGCTCATCGTAGGACTCTTCCGGCTTCGCAAGCTTGATCAGCTCGACTTTGTTGAATTGATGCTGACGAATCAAGCCGCGTGTATCTCGGCCTGCTGCACCCGCTTCCGAGCGGAAGCAAGAGCTGTAAGCTACAAAATGCTTCGGCAGCTCTTCAAGCGACAAAATCTCTTCACGATGAAGATTCGTAACCGGAACCTCGGCCGTTGGAATCAAGAAATAATCCGAGTCGGAAATTTTGAATAAATCCTCTTCGAACTTCGGAAGCTGTCCTGTTCCAATCAAGCTGTCGCGGTTGACCAAATAAGGCGGCAGCACTTCCTCATAACCGTGCTTATCACTATGTAGATCCATCATAAAGTTAATCAGCGCACGCTCAAGACGCGCACCTAAGCCGCGATAAAACGTAAAGCGGGAGCCCGTTACTTTAGCAGCACGCTCGAAATCGAGAATGCCAAGCTCTTGTGCAAGATCCCAATGCGCTCTCGGTTCGAAATCAAATGAAGGCTGCTCGCCGATCCGACGAAGCTCTACATTATCATCCTCAGTAGCTCCTACTGGTACACTTTCATGCGGCAAATTCGGAACCGAAAGCATGAGCTCGTCCACTTGCACCTCAACCGCGCGAACTTCTTCGTCCAGCTGCTTAATCCGGTCGCCTACTTCACGCATTTCGATAATCAGCGCATCGGCGTCGCCACCTGTTTTTTTCAGCTTCGCCACTTCCTGAGATACGGTGTTGCGGTGATTTTTCAGCTGATCCGTTTCCTTAAGCAGTTCCCGACGTTTTGTATCTAAAACAGGGAAATCAGCGATTAAATCAAGCGATTTACCACGATTGGTCAGCCCTTGCTCTACTTTTGCGTAATCATTACGCAGCCATTTTATATCTATCACGCTTGGATGAACTCCTCTCAGCTACCGGCTCACTGCCAATTGTTTAATCATATCGACAAAATAGGCATGCAAACGGTAATCATCGGTTAACTCGGGATGAAAGGATGCTGCAAGCAAGTGTCCTTGCCGAGCCGCCACAATTTCCCCTTTGTATTCCGATAGCACATCAACCTGCGATCCAACTTCCTTGATCAAAGGAGCACGAATGAATACCGCACGAACCTGCTCATCAATGCCTTTAATGTCGAGATCCGTTTCGAAGCTCTCCCGCTGTCTTCCGAAAGCATTGCGCTCCACCGTCATATCCATGAGCTTCAAATGCGCATCCTCTTGTCCCTCAATACGTTCAGCGAGCAGAATCATTCCCGCACAAGTGCCAAAAATCGGCTTGGATTGCTCGGAGAACGCTTGAATCGCTTCTAGAAAGCCGTATTTGCGGATCAGCTTGCCTATTGTCGTGCTTTCGCCGCCTGGAATAACAAGACCTTGCAGCTCATCGAGCTGCGAGGTCTGTTTAACGGCGACCGCTTCCGCGCCCGCCGCCTCCAAACTGCGTATATGCTCTGCAACTGCGCCTTGAAGCGCGAGTACACCAATTTTCATCGCCTACACGCCTTTCTTAAAATATAAGAATTTATAAGTTTCCCCTTATAAATGGGCTTATATTTCTCGGACTGAAACGCGCCGCGCCGCCAAAGGACGGCTTTCGGCCGTTTCACCTTACCCAAGCTTGTTGCTTAAATTCCGCGATCTTGCATACGCTGCGAAGCGTCCAGCTTGGAAATTTCGATGCCCTTCATTGGCGCTCCCAAGTTTTTGGATACTTCTGCGATCAATTTGTAGTCTTGGTAATGAGTTGTAGCTTCTACGATAGCACGAGCAAATTTCTCCGGGCTGTCGGATTTGAAAATACCCGAACCTACGAACACGCCGTCAGCGCCCAGATGCATCATCAGTGCCGCGTCAGAAGGTGTTGCTACGCCGCCTGCTGCAAAGTTAACGACTGGCAGCTTGCCGCTCTCGTGTACGCCTAGAAGCAGGTCATAAGCAACGCCCAGAACCTTCGCTTCATTATACAGCTCGTCCTTCGACAAACCTTGAATTTTACGGATTTGGCCATTGATCAAACGAAGGTGGCGAACAGCCTCAACAATGTTTCCTGTTCCCGGCTCACCTTTCGTGCGAAGCATTGCTGCCCCTTCTTGAATACGGCGAAGCGCTTCGCCAAGATCTTTAGCGCCACATACGAAAGGAATTGTAAATTCGTTTTTGCTAATGTGGAACACTTCGTCTGCCGGAGTCAGAACTTCACTCTCGTCAATATAGTCAACGCCCATCGATTCAAGCACTTTCGCCTCTACATAGTGGCCGATACGCGCTTTCGCCATAACAGGGATCGAAACAACTTTCATAACTTCTTCTACGATGGTTGGGTCAGCCATACGGGCAACGCCGCCTGCTGCACGGATATCGGAAGGAACGCGCTCCAGCGCCATAACTGCTGTTGCACCTGCCGCTTCTGCTACTTTTGCTTGCTCGGCGTTCATAACGTCCATGATGACGCCGCCTTTTTGCATTTCAGCCATACCACGTTTTACACGCGAAGTTCCTGTTTCCATTTTCGAAAAATCCTCCTCAAGGTTTTACGCCGCGCCCTTCATCCTGAAGGGTTAGCGCTTAGCTCCCATTATAATATCGATACTTGCTCTAGGCACTAATTTTACAGGAACGCTCCTTAATCGACAACTATTGTTTTCCCTGTATTTATGTGATTAAAACAGATTCACAATATCGTTGAACAGTCCAACGAAAAATTGACCAATAGCGCGGAACATCAGACGCAGCCAGCCGCCCTTTTCCACATCCTCCGATGCGATCAAATTAACCGTTCTATCCACTTTATTGCCTTCAGCATCCGTATACTCGTAAGTGACTGTTCCGAGCTTCTGACCCGCTGTAATGGGAGCAACAAGCTCTTCCTCTTTCAAAAGATTGCTTTCCTTCAGCTCAATCTTAGGCTCTGCGCCTTTTTTCACCGTGAAAGTGATGTCGGACTCCGTAACGGCAGGAACCGTCTTTTCGACACCCTTCTTAATTTTAACCGATTCCAGCGTTTCTACTACAGATTTTGCAGGAAGCACTGATTTCTTCTCAAAATTGTTGAACGCATAGTCGTACATCTTCGCTGTTTCAAAGAAACGGGCTTCTTTTGACTTTGTATTCATTACGACGCTGATATAACGCGTATCGCCTCGTTTAACTGTACCCGTAAACGTATAACCAGCTGCCGAAATATAGCCGGTTTTCATGCCATCAACGCCCTCATAAGCATACGCACGTAAATATGTGTTGCTTTTGTTCGTTTCCAGCATCCAGTTATAGTTCTTCATGGTCGCTGTATCGCGCTCACGGAATTTGTATTCCTGAATTTTCGAATAATCAAGAAAGTCCGGATGTTTTTTCAAAATCGTTTGTGCCAGCTTCGACATATCGCGAGCTGAAATAAGCGTTGTATCAAGCAATCCTGTCGCACTTGTAAAATGAGCTGTCGTCAGGCCCAGCTCTTTCGCCGTTTCGTTCATCTTGGCAACAAAGCTCTGCTCACCACCGCTTATTTGCGAAGCAAGAGCAATCGTTGCATCATTCGCCGAACCTACTGCCATAGCAATATATAAGTCCTTTACCGTATGCTGATCGCCTTGCGCCAAATAAATTTGCGAGCCATCCGCAGGAGTATTCGCTGCTTCTTCGCTAACGGTAACGACCTGATCCCAAGTTAATCTTTTATTCGTAATTTCCTCAAGTACGATATACTCCGTCATGAGCTTCGTCATGCTGGCAGGAGGACGCGGCGTATCCGCATTGACTTCATAGATGACTTGTCCCGAATCTGCATCTATTAGAATGGCTGATGATAATTCCATGCCTAAAGAGTTTTCGACCCAATCTTCCTTACCTGCAGCCGCTGCTGCACCAGACCCTAATGACAGAATAACCAACCACATCGCCATAAAAGCGGCGATAACCGATGTCAGTCTAATCGGCTTTACCTTTGCCTTCAACGTCTTCTCCCCTTTTCATCCGAAAGTTTGTCGTTGTTAATTGTATCACATGCAAGCAGGGGAATTAAACCTCTACTGCGCTCAGCCCTCTTTCAACAGCTAAGCCCTTGCAGGTAGCCCATTTGAGCTGTTTAAACCCCTTAAAACTGCCCCGGAGCAATAATTACCATGTAAAATAATGGATCTAATTCAATGCCCTCTATTGAAAAAAAAGACAGACCCGGCAAAAGCGAAGTTCCGCTTTCTTGTGGTCTGTCTCTGGCCCGTTGGCCGGGATATTAAAGCGAGTAGTTAGGCGCTTCCTTCGTAATTTGCACATCATGTGGATGGCTTTCGCGAAGTCCTGCACCAGAAATCCGGATGAAATGTGTATCGTTCTTCAGTTGCTCCAGGTTTGATGTTCCGCAATAGCCCATGCCGGAACGCAAGCCGCCAAGCAGCTGATGAACCGTATCCGATAAAGGACCTTTGAATGGCACGCGGCCTTCAATGCCTTCTGGAACTAGCTTGCTCTCGTTTTCTTGGAAGTAACGGTCCTTGCTGCCTTCTTTCATAGCGCCAAGGGAACCCATGCCGCGATAAACTTTAAAGCTTCTGCCTTGGAAAATCTCTGTTTCGCCAGGGCTTTCAGAAGTACCTGCAAACAAGCTGCCGATCATAATGGCACTTGCGCCTGCTGCAATAGCTTTCGTAATATCGCCGGAATATTTGATACCGCCATCAGCGATAACCGGTACATTATATTCACGGGCAACGGAAGCACAGTCATAAATCGCAGTGATCTGTGGTACGCCAATACCTGCGATTACACGCGTTGTACAGATCGAGCCTGGACCGATGCCGACTTTAACGACAGATGCGCCTGCTTCAATCAAATCGCGTGTAGCTTCGCCTGTAGCTACATTACCTGCGATAATCGTCAATTCTGGGTACTGCTTGCGGATTTTGCGAACTGCCTCAAGGATATTGATATGATGCCCGTGTGCAGAGTCTACAACGAGAATATCGATACCTGCTTGTACGAGTGCTTCGGTACGATCCATTGTATCTTTAGAAATACCAACAGCTGCTCCGCAAAGCAAGCGGCCATGTGTATCTTTTGCAGCATTAGGGAATTGAATCGCCTTCTCAATGTCCTTGATTGTAATCAGGCCTTTGAGCGTGTTCGAGTCATCCACCAATGGCAATTTCTCAATTTTGTGTTTTTGCAGCAATACTTCCGCCTCAGTAAGCGTCGTGCCGACTGGAGCCGTTACTACATTCTCACGTGTCATAACTTCATGGATTTTAATGGAATAATCATGTACAAAACGAAGGTCACGATTCGTCAAAATACCAACAAGCTTCTTGTCAGCATCTACGATTGGCACGCCCGAAATGCGATATTTACCCATTAATTCTTCCGCATCATACACATGGTGATCTGGTGTAAGCGAGAATGGATTCGTAATAACGCCGCTTTCCGAACGTTTTACACGATCTACTTCTTCCGCCTGTTGTGCAATGGACATATTCTTGTGAATAATGCCGATTCCGCCCTCACGCGCTATGGCAATAGCAAGAGCTGCTTCCGTAACCGTGTCCATCCCTGCGCTGATCAATGGAATATTCAGCTTGATGCTAGCAGAAAGTTTTGTCGAAATATCCGATTCTCTTGGCAGTACTTCTGATTTCCTTGGAACGAGCAGCACATCATCAAATGTTAGGCCTTCCTTGGCAAATTTTGATTCCCACACGAATATGTTCCTCCCTTAAATTGAGCCGTCTTCACGTATATTATTGCAATATTAGCAGAGGGGTCATGGGCTGTCAAGGCTGTCACAAGGCGGGCAATTTCCGTTTTGCAATAAGCTTTTTGTCTGAATTTTCTCACTAAACAGAAGCGTCACGCTTACATGTGAGAACTTCGTATTTTGAGGAAGCGAAATATCTGTAATAAAAAGGGTTACAAGTTCGGCTGCTGTTGCCCTTTTATAATCAGCGCTAGCAGGCATCATTTCGATTTCCACTTTGGCAATAGACTCTTAGTTCAGCATCGTGTCTTCCAGCACTTGAAACAAATTTATGAATATTTAAGTATCTGCTTAAAAGCTGCAAAAACAGCAAACTCATGATGCTTATAGACACAATCAGCCGCTGCAAAACCACTATTGTGGAGCCACTGCAGCTGGTCTTGAACCGTCGCATTCTGATCGAGCTTTCTCCGCTCAATTGCAGACTCTATCGCCTGCTCAGCCAATTCCCCTTTGCCAATGTGCCGCTCCCATTTGTCCTTATAGGCAAGATCAAAGCAAGATAAGCTTCCGGCAGCTTGGTCAGCATTAATAAAGCTGCCATCGTCCTCTAGAAGCTCATGCACCGTGTGAAAAAGCTCCTGCTTAGATTCATGGCTCAGGTGATGAATAGATAAGGACGAAATGACAATATCATATTTTTGCTTGAACATATATTTTGTATAATCTGCCGCAATATATTCGACTTGCTTGCTATGTTCAAACCTCAAACGAGCCGCCCTCATCATCTCTTCGCTCAAATCAATCAGAGTAAACTCCGCCTGCGGGTATTTTTGCTGAACAAACGCGGCGAACAGCCCTGTCCCAGCCCCAAGATCCAAAATACGCGGTTTCTGCTTAGTCGTCTTCACCCAATCCACAGCTGTTCCATAAAACTCATCAAAGCATGGAATTAGCTGATGCCGCTGATAATCATAGTCCTTAGCAACTTGATCAAATAACGTCTTAATGGACTTTTCCATCTACATAACCTCCCGCTATTTTAGCAATATTATAGTGCGCTGAGCATGTCAATATTATTGTCATTGTAACTGTAAAACAGCTTAATTAACCGTTTCTATTGAGATAATCTCACATACTAACACTACAATATTATTTTACAAAATCACACATATATATTTCATTAAAAGTTTAATATCTGTTCTTTTCCTGACCACTAGCTCGACACTTTATAAGATCAACAATCCACAATAGCTATTATAAGAATAGGATCATCACCTCTAACAAAACAATCAAATTTCAGCACATTTTATAAACTAATTATATATATTTACGAGCCTCGTTAACCCTTATTTTAATCTTGTTATTCATAATAATATTGTAATTTAAGATGAAAAACATCATAAATAGTGTACTTAAAATGGCTTTATAAACATGGTACTAATCCCTTCTATAAAGCCAACAAAATATTTCTACAGAGCAGTCTACTACTCCGTACTGATGTGCAAACTAATCTCTGGCTGTCTGACTCCGCTAATACCCAACCATATCTTAAGAGCAATCCCATACCGTTAGTTAACCTGCCACGTAAAACAATTAGTGCTATGCATGCCTAAAAGCAACCTGCATCGTGTGTAAAGCCTAGAAGCCTAATTAGTATTATCTATGCATTTACAAGCTATAGCGTTTACAAGCACCGGCTGCAGAGCTGTGGACGTTGCCAAAACAACTGTAACACAGGGTCAAAGTATAAAAACGTCAAAAGCCCTTTCGTTCAAAGGGCTTTTGACGTAATAACGTTTATTTCATTAAAAACGAAACAAAAAACCTGCCGCAAACTGCGGCAGGCTTCTCGTGCTTGGCGACGTCCTACTCTCCCAGGACCCTGCGGTCCAAGTACCATCGGCGCTGGAGGGCTTAACGGTCGTGTTCGGGATGGGAACGCGTGGTTCCCCTCCGCCATCGCCACCAAACGGATAGAACGGGTATTGCTACCCTGAAAACTGGATGCGAAAGACAAATCATGAAACTTTAGCGTGTTGTTTAGGATAAGCCCTCGACCGATTAGTATTCGTCAGCTGCACGCATTGCTGCGCTTCCACCCCGAACCTATCAACCTCGTCGTCTTCAAGGGGTCTTACTAATTGGGAAATCTCATCTTGAGGGGGGCTTCGCGCTTAGATGCTTTCAGCGCTTATCCCGTCCGTACTTGGCTACCCAGCGGTGCTCCTGGCGGAACAACTGGTACACCAGCGGTACGTCCATCCCGGTCCTCTCGTACTAAGGACAGCTCCTCTCAAATTTCCTGCGCCCGCGACAGATAGGGACCGAACTGTCTCACGACGTTCTGAACCCAGCTCGCGTACCGCTTTAATGGGCGAACAGCCCAACCCTTGGGACCTACTTCAGCCCCAGGATGCGATGAGCCGACATCGAGGTGCCAAACCTCCCCGTCGATGTGGACTCTTGGGGGAGATAAGCCTGTTATCCCCAGGGTAGCTTTTATCCGTTGAGCGATGGCCCTTCCATTCGGTACCACCGGATCACTAAGCCCGACTTTCGTCCCTGCTCGACTTGTAGGTCTCGCAGTCAAGCTCCCTTATGCCTTTGCACTCTCCGAATGATTTCCAACCATTCTGAGGGAACCTTTGGGCGCCTCCGTTACATTTTAGGAGGCGACCGCCCCAGTCAAACTGTCCACCTGACACGGTCCCCGAACCAGTTTCATGGTCCTAGGTTAGAACTCCGATACGATCAGGGTGGTATCCCAACGTCGCCTCCACACAAGCTGGCGCTCATGCTTCTACGGCTCCCACCTATCCTGTACAGATCGTACCAAAGTTCAATATCAAGTTACAGTAAAGCTCCATGGGGTCTTTCCGTCTTGTCGCGGGTAACCTGCATCTTCACAGGTATTAAAATTTCACCGGATCTCTCGTTGAGACAGCGCCCAAGTCGTTACGCCATTCGTGCGGGTCAGAATTTACCTGACAAGGAATTTCGCTACCTTAGGACCGTTATAGTTACGGCCGCCGTTTACTGGGGCTTCGGTTCACAGCTTCGGATTGCTCCTAACCGCTCCCCTTAACCTTCCAGCACCGGGCAGGCGTCAGCCCGTATACTTCGCCTTACGGCTTCGCACAGACCTGTGTTTTTGCTAAACAGTCGCTTGGGCCTTTTCACTGCGACCCCCTCGGGCTATTCACCCTACCGAGGTACCCCTTCTCCCGAAGTTACGGGGTCATTTTGCCGAGTTCCTTAACGAGAGTTCTTCCGCGCGCCTTAGCATGCTCTGCTCGCCTACCTGTGTCGGTTTGCGGTACGGGCACCTTCACCTGGCTAGAGACTTTTCTCGGCAGCCGGAGTGCATGACCTTCGCTACTGTAATTTTCGCTCCCCATCACAGCCCAGCCTTACGATGAGCGGATTTGCCTACTCATCAGCCTCACTGCTTGGACGGACTATTCCATCAGTCCGCGTCA
>NZ_CP016808.1:2005000-2115000 GCF_002741035.1 Paenibacillus sp. BIHB 4019
TCTCCCTCTGCTCAGCATTCCCTGTGCCAGATACAAGCGCACGCTTGGAAGCTGCATATTGCTTGTAGCGATCGAACAAAGAAAGTCCCAACATAACAGCAAGCCCTGCCCCGCCATAAAGAACGATCCATTTGGACGCGGCACCGATGCCGAATACGCCCCCTGCGAGCGATAGCGGAACGAGCGTCTTCCTTAGTGCTACTAAATAGAAGTTCATTCTATAGTAACGGTACATGAAGTAGAACATCAGCATAATGAAAAATACGGCGTACACATCGATCGTCGCAATGCGCGTCTGTGTGAAATGCATGAAATCGGCCGCCAGCAAAATCGCGCCAGCCGCTGCAAAAACTGTGCGATAGCGGAACAGCCTCAGCACGAATATATACATAAGCGGTATCATCGCAATGCCGAACAGCGTTCCAATGATCCGCCAGCCGAAGGGACTGAGCCCGAACAGCTTGATGCCGATGGCGATGAGTATTTTGCCCAGTGGCGGATGTGTATTTTCATATACGGGCAAATCCTCTAGGAACTCATACGCAGTACGTGCATGATAAATCTCATCGAAGTATGAGCCGTTCCAATACGTCGACTTGTAGGCTGCCGAGCTTTGCTCATCAAATAGATGCTCAACAGGGCCAAAACGCGGGTCCTCGGTCGCTGCCGCATTAGAGCCGATATAAACAATGTCTCCAATAGGCAGCGGCTGATCGCTTCCGCTCGGATAAAAGGCCATTTCCTGCAGCGAGAATCCAGTTGAAGCGACCGTAACCTTGGCATATCTCGCGCTCACATTAAGCGGCTGGACGACCCATTTTAGATCATCGCCGATTTTCAGCTCGACTTCTACCCCGCCGCTCCACGCATCCGGTGAATTTCCAAACTCCAGCTTGAGCTTGCCGGCTCCAACGCCTCCGAACATATTGACCCGCTCCAGCTGCTGCGTCTGTCCAAGATCAACATAAAAGCTCTGGCCATTCTGCTGCGGCTTCCAGCCTGTATTCAGGCTGTTAAACGAGCCCAAATTAAGCAGCGCCACAATCGCATAGACAACCGTAATGCCGCCCATCCACCACCAGTCCTTGCGGGTGAGCTTATTGCCGCTCTTATCTGAGGTGGAAGCTTGCAGTTCCTTGCCTTTAGGAGTGCTTTGCGGCTCCAGCTCCTTGAGTGCCTGCCGGTCTGCTTCCCGAAGTTCTTCCTGCGTCAGCGGTGGAACTGGTTTGGGATCATTTTTCACATAGAGAGAATAACCGACATAAAGCAAATAGGCGAACAAGCACAAATTCGTAATGGAGCACAAAATGACAATGCCGTCGGTCACCGTATGCTGACCTGCCTCGCTAAATGCAAGCACGTAGCCGACATTAATGAAATGCGTGACACTGAAACCCATCATGAGATGCAGCAGCCGCCGATCCTGCGACTCGATATAGGCGAATACATACAGCAAGATGACAGGGAACAGATAACGCTCATGCATTTTCGTCGCAAACAGGAAAACGATTGTGATAAGAACGATCGCAATAAAATAAGAGATGCCCAGATTGCGCTTTGGCTTGCCCTTGAAGGAGAACCATACTGCCGCCACCACAGCTAGCACTATGGCAATATTGCCCCATGTTTTATAAGACAACAGCAGCCAATTGCTGTCCAGTGACGCCCAGTTCCCTCCCGTAAGCGCATATAAGTTGAACGCATTCAGCGTTGCGTACGGATAGGAGGATAACGTTGCTTTGTAAAGCTCAATAACACCCATCAGACCGCCATTATTCAAGAAAAATGGAGCTGCAAGCACTAGAAAAGCGATCACGCCATAAGCGACGCTCGTCAAGGCGCGCTTCCAATCGCGTTTATGCCAATAAGCAAGCAGGACAACCGGGGCGAAAATTAAAGCCTGCGGTTTAATGAGCACAGCTAGCGCGAACCAGATACCGCCCCGTTCCAGACGCTCCCCCGCCATGCTGCTAATCGCCATAATGAGAAACAGGGTGAAGAAGGAATCCACCTGCCCCCAGCCTGCTGAATTGATCCAGATCGCCGGGTTAAACACATAGAGCATGGCAAGGCCTGCCGCTGCTGCCGGATTGAGCTTTGTTTTGGCAAAGCGGTAAATGAGCCAGCTGGACACTAGATCGGCCACGATGGCCGGGAGCTTGAAGAGCAGCGTTGCTCCGCTTGTATCCGGATTTATGCTGAACCATGACTTGATGGCAGCAAGAACATACAAAATGTAGACGTAGCCTGGCGGGTAGTCTGCAAAGACCCCTTCTTCATAAAACTGCTGTACGCCATTCTGATAGGCGCGATCCGCCCAGTACATAAAGGTTTTAATATCGTTGACGTAGCCCGGCACCTTAATCGCAACCCATAGCCTGAAAATAAGAGCTGCTGCCATAGCGGCAATCAGCCAGCTACGATAGGAAGTGCTGGATTTTTCCAGCGGCTGCGTCCGAAGCATTTTTCGATAGAGAAAAACAAACAAGAGGCCGAATAAGGCCGATATCGATAATACGGGAAAAGCGGATATCTTTTTCGGGTCCATCTTTTCAGCCTCTGTCGCTCCGCCCCCACCGCCTGTCAGCTGCGATGGCTCGAAGGACATGATTTGAACGTTTTCAGGCTTTGCTGGAAGCTGCTCCATTTTCAAATCGTCGAACAGCGCTGTTCCCGTGTTCAAGCTTCCGTAGCCGCCCAGGCTAATGCCCATTTGCAGCTCCTTCTGCTCTGGCCCTGTCCGGCCGTAAAATTCGAGCAGCTTCCACTCGCCCGCCGTATCAGTCAACTGTGGAAATGGATCCCCCACTCCTACAATAAACAAATTTGCCCCGATTGCATCGCTTTTTGCCTCTGAAACCTTGACCCAGCCGCTCACATGGTAATAAGCGTCCGGACTTACGGTCAGCTTCTGTATCCATTTGGCATGGTTCGGTTGAAAGTTCTGAATTTTAGCTGCGCCGGTGCCCGAATAAACATCGGATTGCTCCAGCGTAAAGCGCGATACGCTCTCCCCAGCCTCCCATACATCCTGTGTCCATGACAAAGGTACACCAGACTCCGCATCCTCGAAGCCAGCATTATGTATAATATTAAACTCCTCCGCAAACACCTGCTTGCCGCCATAAGGCAAAAAACTGAATAAGAGCATTACCATGCATATGACCAACCGCAAACTTCTCATTGAACCTTTCAGCAACGTCTGTTCACCTCTAATTTCTATAGTCAATACCTCGCTAAGATAGCTTTTTTTGTCTGAAAATACATATTCACTTTAAAGGAAAATACGGCACGGGTCAATGGACGGAGGCGGCATCAGCTTATTGCCTGGCATAAAGCTCGTTTAAACAGCTTTCCTGGCCTATTATAGAAAAAAACCTGCTGAAGCCGCAGGCCTCAACAGGTTAGTAGAAAAATATGATCGGCTATTCGCCTGCCAGATTGCGCATATGCGGGAACAGCAGCACGTCGCGGATGGAAGGCGCATCAGTCAACAGCATGACCAGACGGTCGATGCCGATTCCTAGTCCGCCCGTTGGCGGCAAGCCGTACTCCAGTGCACGGATGAAATCGTCATCCATCTCATGCGCCTCGTCATTGCCCTGCTCCTTCTCCAGCAACTGCGCCTCAAAACGTTCGCGCTGATCGATCGGATCGTTCAGCTCTGTAAACGCATTGGCATGCTCGCGCGCCACGATAAACAATTCAAAACGATCCGTGAAGCGCGGATCAACCGGGCTTTTCTTCGCCAGCGGCGAAATCGCAACCGGATGGCCCGTAACGAAGGTTGGCTGAATGAGCGTATGCTCGCAAAACTCTTCAAAGAACGCATTCACAATATGACCGAACGTCATATGCGGCTCAACTTTGACGTTATGCTCCTTCGCAATGGCGTGCGCTTCTTCATCCGTCATTTGAACGCTGAAATCAACGCCTTTGGTTTCCTTAACCAGATCAACCATTGAAATACGGCGCCATTGCGGCGTCAGGTCGACTTCTTGGCCTTGGTACATGATCTTGGTAGTGCCGAGCACATCCTGCGCGATATGCGCGATCATGTTTTCAGTCAATGCCATAATGTCCTTGTAGTCAGCGTAAGCCTCATACAGCTCCAGCATCGTAAACTCTGGGTTATGGCGCGTCGACATGCCTTCGTTCCGATAAACGCGGCCAATTTCGTAAACCTTCTCCATGCCGCCGACAATCAAGCGTTTCAAATGCAGCTCAATCGCGATACGCATATAAAGCTGCATATCAAGCGCATTATGATGCGTGATGAAAGGGCGTGCGGATGCTCCGCCCGGAATCGTATGCAGCGTCGGCGTTTCTACTTCCAGATAGTTCTGGCCATCCAGGTAGCGTCTCATCGATTGGATAATGCGGGAGCGGGAGATGAACGTCTGTTGAACATCAGGATTCACAATTAGATCAACATAACGCTGGCGGTAGCGCAGCTCGACATCCTTCAGTCCATGGAACTTGTCCGGCAAAGGCAGAAGCGATTTTGTAAGTACGATCACTTCCAGCGCTTTGACCGATACTTCGCCGGTATTCGTCTTGAATACCGTTCCCTTCACGCCGATGATATCGCCGATATCTAGCAGGGTGAATGCTGCGAATTGGTTTTCCTCAACCGTATCCTTGCGCGCATAAATTTGAATTTTGCCGCTTAGATCCTGAATGTGGGCAAAGCTCGCTTTACCCATGCCGCGCTTCTGCATAATCCGGCCCGCAATGGTGACCTGAACGGCTTTCTCCTCCAGCTCTTCCTTCGTAAACGACTCATAAGCGGACACGATGTCCTTTGCATTATGCGAACGCTCGAATTTGCTGCCAAATGGATCGATGCCGAGCCCTCTCAGCTCGTCCAGTTTATCACGGCGGATTTGCAGCAGCTCGCTTAGCTCTTGTTCTTGTTCATGACCTGTCTCGGTGTTCTGATGTTCCAACTTGATTTCATCTCCTAAGGCACCGCTTTAACGTTCAAAAAGCTTCCGCTTAAGGAAGCTTTCTGAATCAGACACAGTGCAAACCTTATTTTTTAATATCGACGATTCTATATTGTATAACACCGGCTGGTACGCTGACATCAACGACCGTGCCTTCCTTTTTACCCAAAATCGCTCTGCCTACAGGGCTCTCATTGGAAATCTTATTGTTAAGCGGATCCGATTCTGCGGAACCGACAATGGCATATTCCATTTTATCGCCAAATTCCAAATCTTCTACAGTTACCGTGGAGCCGATGCTGACCACATCTGTATCGATCTCATCGCTGTTGATGATCCGAGCGTTGCGGAGCATCTTCTCCAACGTAATGATACGACCTTCGATGAAGGCCTGCTCATTCTTAGCATCTTCATACTCGGAGTTTTCGCTAATATCGCCGTAGCCAATCGCGATCTTGATCCGCTCAGCTACTTCGCGACGCTTGACCGATTTCAGCATCTCCAGTTCGTCCTCAAGCTTTCTCAAACCTTCCTGAGTCAGAATGATCTCTTTATCGCTCATCTTTCCGATTCTCCCGTCGTGTGACCAATTTTCATACCAGGTATGAATTCACTGTTAATTAATATATTACGCTCCTCTTGCCTCAGACCAGCTGAGGGAGCAGATAAGCCGCGTTGACTATAGTCATTAAGGTTATATTGCACGATTATATGCAATGTTCTCCTGAATGTCAATCAAAGCCAAACGACTGGAACGACTTTCGCATAAGGCCTCTTGAAAGCGTTGCCCACCATATATGTACACCTGGCTGCAAGGAACACGCCGCTTGTAAAAGCGCCTGTGCTTGAACCCTTTATTTCAGTTGGCGGGATAGCCAAACGGCCCTTCTTTTTTATTCGTTGCAAAACCGCACAATCCTTCCTAACTCGTCTACAAAAAACACAAAGTTCCAAATATATAAGGTTTTTTACATAACCTTTCCATTTTCTCATAAGCCGCCATGGGTCTCCTCATCTATTATCCAAGGCGAAACGGCTGTCGCCGTTCTATGAAAAAATAACAAATGTTTTGTCGTTAGGCGTCACACGAGCATAAGCAGGAGACTCGCCTTTACAATCTTATATTTTAAAAAAAGGCAGGCCTCTGAACGTTCTCAGATAACCTGCCCGTTTATTTCATTTGCAAATCAAGTATAGGGATTGCCGAATTTCCGCTCAGCCGTTTCCTGAACAGCCTGCTCGTGCAAGGTGAAACGGCTTGCGCCTTCCTTTGGCGGCGCAACGCGTTTCATTCCGAGAAATATAGAGAAAGGATCGCGTTAGGAAATCCTTTCCTATATTTCAAGCTAGAAGCTTGCAGCAACCAGACCTTGCTCCTCGAGCGACACCAGATACTGATCCAAAATGTCCACCATCCGATCCCGGCCGGTTTCTTCCATAATAACATCCTTGACGCGGGCACCGCCCGGCAAGCCCTTCAAATACCAAGCCAGATGCTTGCGCATATCCCGTACGGCAGCGGCCTCGCCCTTCAGGTCAATGAGACGATCCAAATGAAGAATAGCAACCTGCATCTTCTCGCGCGGCATTGGATCAGGCAGCAGCTCGCCATTCGTCAAATATTGAATGGTCCGATACAGCATCCATGGGTTTCCAAGCGCACCACGGCCGATCATGACGCCGTCGCAGCCTGTATGCTCCAGCAAGCGCTTGGCATCTTCAGGTGAAAAAACATCCCCGTTGCCGATTACCGGAATCGACACCGCCTGCTTCACATCGCGAATGATGTCCCAATTCGCTACACCTGTGTACTGCTGCTCGCGCGTACGACCGTGAACGCTGACCGCTTTGCCGCCAGCACGCTCAACGGCGCGCGCATTTTCCACCGCATAAATATGCTCGTCATCCCAGCCGATGCGCATTTTCACCGTTACCGGCTTATCAACAGCTTCTACTACGGCAGAAACCATCTCGTAAATTTTGTTCGGGTCAAGGAGCCAGCGCGCACCAGCATCGCATTTCGTTACTTTAGGTACTGGGCAGCCCATATTGATATCAATAATATCAGCATTGGTTTGCTTATCCACGACCTTCGCCGCCTCGACCAGCGATTCACGGTCACCGCCGAAAATCTGCAAGCTAAGCGGCTTCTCACGTTCGTCCACGAACAGCATTTCCCTCGTCCGCTTATTGCCGTGCAAAATCGCCTTGTCGCTCACCATCTCCGCGCACACAAGACCTGTTCCAAACTCTTTCGCAATTAGACGGAAGGCTGGATTGCACACGCCGGCCATCGGCGCGAGCACAACTCTGTTCTTCATCTCGATGTCGCCGATTTTCAGCATGCTTCTCCACGATCCTTCTGGTTTGATCAAATATAAGCATTTAAAAGCTATACCCTTATATTGGGCTTATATTTCACCTGCGAAACAGCAGCTTTACCCCCAGAGGATGGCGGCAGCCATTTCCGCTTGCTTACGCGTTTCCATTTGATTCCGAATCCGTCAATTCTTCATAGCTAACGCCAAGGGTGTTTGATATATGAATCAATAACTTCGCGTCTGCCTTGCGGGTGCCGCGCTCAAGGGAGCCTAACACCGCTACCGACACGCCAAGTACTTTTGCTAATTCCTGCTGTGTATAGCCCTTTAGCTTACGAAATGCCCGGACTCGCTGTGCCAATTGATGATTTTCCATAACATGATGCCTTCCTTTCCATCCTGAAGCGCTGAAGCCGCGGCCGCAGCCACCTGTTCCTTAAGCGGATGGGACTGCTCAATTACATCACCAAGCGGAACGAGCACGAAGGAACGTTCCATCATTCGCGGATGCGGAAGTGTCAGTTCCTCGCCATCCATCACGACATCAGCATACAACAGCAAATCGAGATCTATAGTGCGCGGCCCCCAGCGTATATCTCTAACACGCCCAAGCTGCTGCTCGGTATCCAGCAGAACGTGCAATAAAGCAAGCGGGGACAGCGTAGTTCGTACGGCGATAACCATATTCAGAAAAGGGGGCTGATCCGTATAGCCGACCGGATCGGTCTCATATATGCCCGAAACGCGAAGCACTTCGATGTCTGGGCGGCCGCTTAACTGCTGGATCGCTTGCAGCAAAAGCTGCTGCCGATCCCCTACATTTGAACCGAGAGCCACATACGCATCTGCGGGCGAATTAAACGGAGACAATGCGTCCATCAGCATCCCGCTTTCTGCGCAGCTCTACCGTCACGCCATCAAAATGAATGTCGAACGGCGGGTTTGGCTTCGTCACACGAACCGTTACTTCATTTATCATAGTATAAGCCGCCAGCAACTGCGTTGCAATGCTACCCGCTAAAGCCTCAATCAATTTAAACGGCGCTCCTTCGACGATTTTCTTCGTTAGCGCATGCAATTCGGCATAATTCACCGTTGCTTCCAAATCATCCATCGTTGCCGCTTTCTCCAAATCCAGCAGCAGTTCCAGATCGACACCGAATTTTTGCCCCAGCCTGTTCTCTTCCGCAAAAACACCGTGATAACCGTAAAACTGCATGCCTTTCACAAGCATTCTATCCATAAGCTTACGCCCCTTATACTTATATCTGAATCTATGAATAACGCCGATAGGTAATCGCATCCGACATGATAGCAGTTCTTTTATTCGCGCGCACATCATGCACCCTGACGATTTGACAGCCTTGAGCAATGCCCAGCGCCGTCGTTGCTGCCGTGCCCTCTACCAGCTCTTCCCTTGGCAACTCTAGCGTCTGCCTAATGAAGCTTTTGCGTGAAGTGCCCAGCAGGACAGGATAGCCAAGGGCGTGCAGCTCGGCAAGCCGTCCTAGAAGCTCCATATTTTGCTCATGGGTTTTGGCAAAGCCAAGGCCAGGATCAAGCCAGATCTGCTCCTCTTTCACGCCCGCATGTCTTGCGATTTCGATGCTTTCTTCCAAATCGGCAATAACATCCTCCACAAAATCGGCTGCCAGGTAGACAGGATTCGTCCGATTATGCGTTAAAATAACCGGGCAGCCGTATTCCGCTGCGGCTGCCGCCATATCCGCATCAAATTTGAGTCCCCAAATATCATTAATAATCGTAGCCCCTGCGGCGAGCGCGTGACGTGCTGTCTTTGCCTTATACGTATCGATCGATATCGCAATATGCGGCAGCGCAGCACGGACAGCTTGTATGACCGGAATAACGCGGCGCAGCTCCTCCTCGGCATCGACCGGCACAAAGCCCGGGCGCGTGGATTCGCCGCCGATATCGATAATATCAGCGCCTTCTGCCGCCATCTCCACCGCACGGCTGGCAGCCGCCTCCGCTTCATTAAACTTCCCGCCATCGGAGAAGGAATCGGGTGTAGCATTCAAAATGCCCATAATCAGCGTGCGCTTGCCCAGCTCCAGCTGCTTCCCTCCAGGCAGCTCATAGCTCCTGCTGTAATATTCAAGCTTGCTTTCTCTTGTTATATTCATAAGTTCCGCTCACACCTTTAGCTATTCTAGTCTTCATGCGCAGCTGATTGACGCCTCCACCTTACTTGCTTCTCATCGTATCGGAGCGGTAAGCCTTTAGCAGCTGGCGCGTGATCGGGCCGGCGACAGTCCCTGCTTTCCCGGCTTCCGCTTCCGCTTCCGCCTCAAGCATGGCTGCATTTCTGGCCTTTCCATAGCCCGCGCCGCTTCCTGCACCCGCCTCTTTGCCAACCTGCACCAGAGTGCCGTCGGGACCTGATAACCGCGTCACTGGCACCAGCTCCTGAACGGAGCCCGTCAGCCAAATTTCATCTGCCCCAAGCAGCTGGTTCCAACTATAATGGCCTTCCTCCACCTGAAAGCCCGCCGCACGGGCCAGTTCCATAACGCGCTCTCGCGTAATGCCCGGCAAAATGCCTGTATCAACTGCGGGCGTCCGAATGACACCATCCTGGGCGAAAAAAAGATTGCTGACGATGCCCTCCGTCAGCAGGCCAGCACCGCTCAGCATCAATCCTTCTGCTCCAGGCGAGGCATTGCTCGCGGCCAGCTCGCGCTTCGCTATAATATTATTCATATAATGCAGCGATTTAAGCCGAATCTCGCCTTCGGGCGTATTGCGCTTCGTATGCAGCAGCCTAAGCTCGCGGCCATGCTCATAAAGCGTAGCCTGATAGGGCGGCAGCGGCTTCATCAAGATCAGCTCCTGCGGCTGCTCATAATCGCCTGCCGGCAAGCCTAGCCCGCCATCTCCTGCTGTAACGGTCAGCCGGACATAACCATCCTTCAGCTCATTGGCATGAAGCAGCTCGGCGATCCTCGCCTCAAGAGCGCTTTGATCCGGTTTGTAGCGAATGCCCAGCGACAAACAGCCCGCCTCCAGCCGCCGCAAATGCCGTTCCAGCAAATAAGCGCGGCCGCCATAGGTCCGAAACGTCTCGAACAAACCCAAACCGTACAAAAAGCCGTGATCATATATTGAGATCACAGCTTGACCGGCATCCATGACAACGCCGCCAAACGCGACCTTCATCGCGGCGCGCCTGTACGAATTTTCAAAAAGTTGCGCAGCAGCGTCAGCCCATGCTCGGAAATAATCGATTCCGGATGGAATTGCACCCCTTCAATCGGGTATTCTTTATGGCGAAGGGCCATAATTTCGCCTTCCGCTGTTTCTGCGCTGATTTCAAGACAGTCTGGCAGGGTCTCTTTTTTCACGATAAGGGAATGGTAACGGGTTGCGGTGAACGGCGAAGGGATGCCTTCAAAAATTGTTTTGCCGTCATGCACCATTTGTGATGTTTTTCCATGCATCAAACGTTCAGCGCGAATGACATCGCCGCCAAAAGCTTGTCCAATCGCCTGATGGCCAAGACACACGCCGAAAATCGGAATTTTTCCTTTAAAATGCTCAATGAGCGACAGGCTGATGCCCGCCTCGTTCGGAGAGCAAGGTCCCGGAGAAATCAAAATATGATCAGGTGCCAGCTGCTCAATGTCCGCCAGCCCCAGTTCATCATTTCTTTTCACAACAATGTCCTCGCCAAGCTCGCCTAAATATTGCACCAGGTTGTAGGTAAACGAATCATAGTTATCTATTACGAGAATCATCGCATGCGCCCCCTCTAATGTTTGCGCCCGCTTGGCGCAGCCTGCCTGAACCGTTCACTATACTCAATCGCCTTCCACAGCGCCTTCGCCTTGCTTAATGATTCCTTATATTCGCGCTCCGGCTTGGAATCAATGACGATGCCTGCTCCGGCCTGAATATGCACCATGCCATCTTTGACGACCATAGTCCGTATGATAATATTAAATTCCATATCGCCATTATAGTCAATCCATCCGAGCGAGCCGGTATAAGGACCACGCCTTACAGGCTCCAGCTCCTCAATGATTTCCATCGTGCGGATTTTGGGAGCGCCTGTTATAGTGCCGCCTGGGAAAGTGGCCGCAATCACATCATATGCATCCTTGCCCTCGGCAAGCCGTCCCTCCACTTGGGATACCAAATGCATCACATGCGAATATTGCTCTATGACCATCAGCTCTTCCACCTTCACCGTGCCGTAAGCCGAAATCCGCCCCAAATCGTTGCGCTCCAAATCGACCAGCATAATATGCTCGGCGCGCTCCTTCTCGCTCGTCCGCAGCTCCTCCGCCATGAGCTCGTTTTCCGCCTCTGTTCGGCCGCGTCTGCGCGTTCCGGCAATTGGACGGGCTGCAAGCAAGTCGCCGCGGCGCTCAACGAGCAGCTCCGGCGAAGCCGAAACGAGCTGAAAGTCAGGACAGCGCAGAAAGCCCATATATGGCGATGGATTAATGAGACGAAGCCATTCGTACAGCTCCTCTGGCTGCACACCAAGCGCCCGGCTCTGCCTCACCGATAAATTAACCTGAAATACGTCGCCTTGCCCGATGTAACGCTGAATTTGCCGAACAGCCTCCTCAAAGGCTTCCTTCGAAAAACGCGTGCTGATCCCGCCCATCTCATCCAGATTGCTCTGGAGGGAATCGTCCGTGGCAAGCTGCAGACGCTCTTGACGCAGCTGGCGGCTCTCGCTTGTGCTTGAGCTAGCAGCATGATTCACGCCTCGCTGTCCATTCGCTTCGCTTCCGAACCGCTGCTCCCAATAAACGGCCATCTCATCGGCCCGCGAGCAAGCCTGCGCATAAAGCAGCCGCAGCTCCTCTTCCCTCGCATCGCTTGGCACAAGCGTATGCACCGCGCAATATAGCTTCTTGTCGCTATGATCGACAATCCATAGTTCATTTAAACGCAGAAACAAATAATCCGGCAAATTCAAGTCGTCTTCCGTCAGCTCCGGCAGCCGCTCAATCGAACGAATGACGTCATAGCTCCAAAATCCGACACAGCCGCCCGTCCATTTCGGCGTTCCAGCTGCTTCAAGCTTCGGCGCGCGATAAGGCTCCATCCAGCTCCGCACCACTTCGAGCGGTTTGCCCTGATAGCGCACGACTGAATCAGCTGACTGTGAAGCATCGGCGAGATCTGGGCTCAACGCCCGGGCTTCCGCCTCCAGGCCTTTGCCGCGAATGACGCTTTCCGGCTGCAGGCCGAGATACGTATAGCGCCCGCCCTTGCCGCTCTCCAGCACAAAAGCATACGGCGATGCATCCCGCCATGCCTCCTCCCATGAAGCGACGCCTTCTTCTCCAAGCGGCAGCTCCCGCAGCAGTGGAAAAGTCGTATATTTCTGCTCGGCGTGCCACCCTAACCAATAGTCCAAGGCGGTGAACATCACCTTCCAACCCCCGATCGACAAGCATGTTTATTTTGCCTAGTATACAGAATACCTGCCCAAAAGGAAAGAGCGCTGATAGGGTGAAACTTATACCTTCTTATAATTGAAAAAAGCCCTCCACTCAAATGAATGGAAGGCCAGTCAAACGGTACACCGCTCCAATTAAGGCACGGCCCCGCTTGGTCATAAGTGTTAGTTCTCGAAGTTGAACAGCGGCGTACTGAGGTAACGCTCACCGTTACTTGGAACAACCGCGATAACGCGCTTGCCTTTGCCGAGTTCCTTCGCTACTTTCAAAGCAGCATAGATTGCAGCACCGGAGGAAATTCCGCACAAAATGCCTTCTTCTTTCGCAGCACGGCGTGCGTAGTCGAATGCATCATCATTTTCAACAGTAATCACTTCGTCATAGATCTCACGGTCCAAAATCGTCGGCACGAAGTTAGCGCCAATCCCTTGGATTTTGTGAGGGCCAGGCTGTCCGCCCGAAAGCAGTGGGGAAGCCGCTGGCTCAACCGCGTAAATTTTAATATCTTTGAAGTTCTTCTTCAGCACTTCGCCAGTACCCGTAATTGTACCGCCAGTACCAATGCCCGCTACGAATGCATCCAGCTTGCCGTCCAGGGAGTTGATCGCCTCAACGATTTCTGGGCCTGTCGTCTCGCGGTGGATTTTCACATTCGCTTGGTTATTGAACTGCTGCGGGATAAAATAGGACGGGTTTTCTTTCGCCAATTCCTCGGCTTTGCGAACAGCTCCGTTCATGCCTTCCGAACCTGGCGTCAGAACCACTTCTGCGCCATAGGCACGAAGCAGGTTGCGGCGCTCAATACTCATCGTCTCAGGCATAACAAGAATAGCTTTATAGCCTTTAGCCGCTGCTACCAAGGCAAGACCGATACCTGTGTTGCCGCTCGTAGGCTCAACAATTGTATCGCCCGGCTTAATGATGCCTTCCTGTTCAGCTACTTCAATCATGCTGATTGCGATACGGTCTTTTACGCTCGCACCTGGATTTTGATATTCAAGCTTCACATAAATTTCAGCGCTGTCCTCAGGAACAAGACGATTCAAGCGAACTAGCGGTGTATCACCAATTAGATCAGTAATGCTTTGCACGATTTTTGCCATGTGTCATACTTCCTCCTTATTCCGACTAATTCAGTTGGTTTTTTAACTAATTCCATCTTATCAATGAGTTGTATTCGTTGTCAATACCTTCATTTCCTTCAAGCGACAACGGCAGGCTAACGCCATCCCCGACCGAAAAAGTACCGTTTTGCATTGAAATATAAGCCTGATAGAAGTGGAAGCCTTATAAATGCTTATATTTTGAAAAAGACGGATTGTTCGCCCATTTTCCAATCGTCTGGCGAATACGGCTATATGATGCTCCAATATAATGGAAGCTTATAAACAAACCTAAAATTTCTTATATTTACGGAAAGGTGACAGCATCATATTTCTCCAATAGCTGCTCCTCAATTTGGCTTAGCGAAGGAGCCTGTGATAAAGCCAGCTCTTTGCGAACCAGTTCATGCAATTGCTGCCCCTGTGGCTTATCCGTTGTATGACGCTCCATCAAACGAATAATGGCATAACCTTCGGCAATGGCTATCGGGCCGGCAATCTCTCCCGTACCCAGCTTGCTTGCCGCTGAAAGAATCGCCAGCTCATGAAACGGGTCATTCGCATCAATAAGGCCTAAATCACCGCCAGCCTCTGACGTAAAAGCATCTATCGAGTTTTCAGCCGCGGTTTGCGCGAAATCCGCTCCTTGGGACAGTTTGTCCAGCACGCGGTTCGCCTCTTCCTTATTCGCCGTCACAATCCAGGATAAGCGATATTGCAGCTTGTCTCCGTACTGTTCCTCATGATCCGCAATGTAGCGTTCAACCTCATCGTCCGGCACGTCCACTTTTTGGATCGCTATTTTTTCAGTCAACAGCCTGTACTTCACATCCTTCAAAACTTCCTCTTTGGACATGCCAAGCTGCTGATTCATGACCCGGTAAAAATCCTCTTCGCTATCGTACCCTTCTGCCTGCTCCTCCACAGCTCTCTGCTGTTCCTGAGCGGTAACCTCAAGCTGCTGCGAGGCAGCTTCTTGGTCAATGGCGCTGTGAATCATCATCAGCTTGAGGGTAGCTTCGCCATATTGCTCGCTGAGCCTGTTCATCAGCTCGCTTACCCTAATGCTGTGATTGCCAATGATGGCAATAATTTTATCGTTTTCCGAGCTGCCGGGTACTATCTCATTGCCCGTCTCCGTACGTGTTCCCGAATCCGGCTCATGCTCTGGCAGCCCTTCAGAAAAAGGCGACAATCTCACTACAACAACTACACTGAGCACGATCATGCACAACGCCTGAATGACGACGATCGTCCTGACGACACCGATTTTATTCATTGCCCGGTAGCCTCCATCTTAATGGATCGGCTTCGGTTTGGCTTGGTCGAGCAATTGCTCCAGCTCAGTACGGTTAAACTGGTAAGCTTCATTACAGAAGTGGCATACGACCTCTGCTTTTCCTTCTTCTTCAATCGTTTGCTGCAATTCCGATTCGCCCATGCTGATCAGAGTCTGCTCTACGCGCTCGCGCGAGCATTTGCATTGAAAACGCAAATCCAGCGACTCATGGATGACAGCATCGTCGCCGACGACCCATTTGAGCAGCCCTTCTGGCGTCTCGCCCTGATCGAGCAGCGCAGTGACAGGAGGCATCGCACTGAGCGCTTTCTCCAGCTTTGTGATTTCCGCATCCGTAAGCCCCGGCATCAGCTGTACGATAAAGCCGCCAGCGTGGATGACGCGGCCGTCTTCATCGACCAGCACGCCGAGCCCAACTGCGGAAGGCGTCTGCTCCGATACGGCAAAATAATAGGTGAAGTCTTCGCCCAGCTCGCCGGAAACAATCGGAACACTGCCGCGGTAAGGCTCTTTCAGGCCTAGATCCTTTGTAATATGAATATAACCGCTATGGCCTACTGCACCTGCAACATCAAGCTTGCCCTGCGCATTGCTTGGAAGCAGAACGAGCGGATTGTCCGTGTAGCCTCGCACTTCTCCATGAGCATTTGCATCAACAACAATTTGTCCCATTGGGCCATCGCCCTTCACTTGAATCGTCAGCTTTTCTTCGCCCTTCAGCATAGCGCCCATAATAGCTCCGGCTGTTGCCGTTCTGCCGATCGCCGCCGTTGCTGTCGGCAGTGTACCGTGCCGGCGCTGCAGCTCATCGACCAACTGCGTTGTACGGGCAGCGAAAACACGAATTTTGCCTTCCCATGCCGTGCCGCGCACCAAAAAATCTTTCCTTTGCTCCATCGTCTATCCCTCCTGATTCCGTTCATATATAATACGCAAGCCTTCTAATGTCAGAAGCGGATCAACTTCATCTATCGTTTCCGATTCTGAGCTAATTAACTCAGCCAAGCCGCCCGTCGCGATGACACGCGGCGAAACTTTAAACTCCTTGCGAATTCTCCGCACGATACCGTCCACTTGTCCAGCATAGCCGTATATAATGCCCGCCTGCATAGATGTGACCGGATTGCGGCCGATTACGCTTGGCGGCTTCACCAGCTCAATGCGCGGCAGCTTCGCCGCCCGCTGATAAAGCGCCTCTGTCGAGATAGCAATGCCCGGCACAATGGCGCCGCCCAAATAGCTGCCAGCGGCATCAATGTAATCAAATGTCGTTGCGGTGCCAAAGTCGACGACAATAAGCGGGCTGCCATATTTGACGATGCCCGCCACCGAATTCACGATGCGGTCAGCACCGACCTCGCGAGGGTTTTCATACCGGATATTGAGTCCTGTCTTCACGCCTGGGCCGACGATATACGGTTTCTTGCGCAAATACTTCATGCACAGCTGCTCCAGCGTCCGCATGAGCGGCGGAACGACGGATGAAATAATGACGCCTTCCATCTGCTCCAAACGCATGCCGGCAAAATGAAACAAATGATGAAAGTTGATGCCATATTCATCAACTGTAGCGGAACGATTCGTGCTGAGCCTCCAGTGATGGAGCAGTTCCTTGCCTTGATAAATGCCCAGCACTATATTCGTATTGCCGACGTCAATGACGAGAATCAAGACATTGCCCCTCCCTTCTTCGCATGAAGGTCGAGACTAATATCAAGCGATTGGAAGGAGTAGGTAAGGCCTCCTACCGAAATGACATCTACACCGCAAGCGGCTATGCCGTGAATCGTATCAAGCCGCACATTGCCCGAAGCTTCTACAATAACATGTGGCGCGCGCTGCTTGATTTGCTTGACAGCTGCCTTCATCATGTCTTGCGGCATATTGTCGAGCATAATAATATCAGCGCCGCATGCAATCGCCTCATCGACTTGCTCCAAAGATTCCGTCTCCACTTCGATCTTCATCGTATGGGGAATGCCGGCTCGCGCTGCTTCCACCGCTTCCCGAATACCGCCTGCGCCCTTAATATGATTATCCTTGATCATAACGGCATCATACAAGCCAAACCGGTGGTTCGAGCCGCCGCCAACGCGAACGGCATACTTTTCAAGCAGGCGATGGCCTGGCGTCGTTTTGCGCGTGTCGACCAGCCTAACCGGCAAGCCCTGCAAAGCCGCTACAAATTCGCTTGTCTTCGTCGCAACGCCGGACATCCGCTGCATTAAATTAAGCGCAAGGCGCTCCCCTGTCAGCAGGCTATGGATGCTGCCCTCTACTTCCGCGAGCACGGTGCCTTTTTCCACATACTGGCCATCCTCAACCTTCGCCGTGAAGACCAGCGAGCGGTCAACGGTTTCAAACACAAGGCGAGCAATCGGAATGCCGGCAATCCGTCCATTTTCCTTTACATGAATTACAGCCTTCGCCTGCGCTCCGAGCGGAATCGTCATAGCGGTCGTTACATCGCCGCTTCCGATATCTTCCGCAAGCCAGCTGCGTATTTGCGCACGCAGTGCTTCATTATAGCCGTCCAGCGTCGTCTCAAACATTGGTTAACCGCTCCTCTGTCCTCCCGTATACACGGTGCATTACAGTATGCTTGCGCCAAGCCTGATCATTGCGCTCCGGGAAGTCCTCACGGTAATGCGCGCCGCGGCTCTCCTCCCGCTGCAAAGCGGAATCCGCCGTCAACAGGGCACATGTCAGCATATTGGCAAATTCAAACTCTTCCCGCTTGGTCAGCATCGCTTGAAAAATCGGAAGCTGGCGCCGCAGCTCCTCAAGCCCCCTCTCCAAACCCTTGGCATCACGCTGCAGGCCTGCGTACCTGACCATAATCTTTTGCAGCTTCAATCTCCGCTCCACAACGGCCTGAATCGGCACGCTGCTGCGCGGTACGCTGCTCTCTATTATAGGCTGAATCTCTGCATGCTCTGCAAGTTTATCAATCGCCTCGACGATTCGCTTGCCGAAAACGACCGCTTCCGACAGCGAATTGCTCGCCAAGCGATTCGCTCCGTGAACGCCTGTCGAGGAAACCTCGCCGCAGGCGAACAGCCTTTTAATGTTTGTTTCTCCATCGAGATCGGTTTTTACGCCACCCATCATATAATGTGCAGCAGGGGCAACCGGAATCCAATCCGTCGTCAGGTCCAAGCCATAACGCAAGCAGAATTCATAAATATTCGGAAAACGATGCTTCACCATATCCGGCGACTCATGCGTCACATCCAAATAAACGAAGGTTGATTTCGTTGCCTCCATCTCGCTAATAATGGCGCGGGCCACCACGTCACGCGGCGCCAGCTCCAGCTGAGGATGGTAACGCTCCATAAAACGCTCGCCCCGCGTATTGCGAAGCACAGCTCCCTCGCCGCGCACCGCTTCTGAAATCAGAAACCGCGGCGCCCCTGGGTAGCATAGGGAGGTCGGATGGAATTGAACAAACTCTACATCCTGTATATAAGCTCCTGCCCGGTAAGCCATTGCAATCCCATCGCCTGTGGCTACCTCAGGATTCGTCGTGTAACGATAGAGCTGTCCAGCACCGCCGGAGCATAGAATGGTCGCCTTGCCGCGCACAAGCAGACGCGTGCCGTCAGGCTTTTGCACAACAGCGCCAACGCATTCTCCATCATTAGTTACCAAATCGATGACAAAATGGTCGTCCCATACTTCAATACCAGGCTTAGACAATGCTTTCTCCGATAAGGCTCGTACAATTTCGTAGCCCGTCGCATCCCCATTGGCATGCAAAATACGGCGCTGGCTGTGAGCGCCTTCCTTTGTCAGCGCAAACTCGCCATTTTCCAAATCGAACTGCGTGCCCATTTCAATGAGCTGATTTACACCCTCCGGTCCCTCATGCACCAGCACATTGACCGCATCCTCCGAGCACAAGCCCGCTCCCGCAATCAACGTGTCCTCGCTGTGATAAGCGGGTGAATCATCTTCCGATATGACCGCGGCAATGCCGCCCTGCGCATAGCGGGTGTTGCTGTCCAGCAGCGACTTCTTCGTAATCATCAGCACGGAATGCCGATCACTTGCCCGAAGTGCGGTAAAAAGACCGGCAATGCCGGCACCAATCACAATAACATCCTTCTCGATTACCGGCAGTTCGTCTAATTTGATGTCTACAAGGTATCTGGGAATCATTTCTCGCGCCTCCAGGCATAGGAGTAGCGCATGCTGCTCCTATTTCACGAGTAACATGCGCTCCAGGGACAAGCGTGCTTGATCCGCCACATGCGGCGGTACATAGATTTGCGGCTGCATCGTTTCGAGGCATTTAACCAGCTTCTTGAGGTTATTAACCTTCATGTTCGGGCAGACCAAATATTTAGATGCAAAAAGGAATGTTTTTTCCGGGCTGTCCAGCCGCAGCTGATAGCCCGTGCCATCCTCCGTGCCGACGATAAACTCCTTGCAATCCGATTCCTTGCAATATTTAATAATCGCTGTCGTACTGCCGACAAAATCACCCAGCTCCACCACTTCAGGGCGGCACTCAGGATGCACAACAAACTGCGCATTCGGGTGTTTCGCCTTCATTTCCTCTACATCCTTCACCGTCAACATGTCGTGCGTGTTGCAGTAACCTTCCCAGATAATCATGTTCTTATCGGTTTTCTGCTGCACGTAATGCCCCAGGTTTTTGTCCGGTACCCAAATGACGTCTTGGCCTTCCACGGAATTTACAACGTTAACCGCATTGGCCGATGTACAACAGATGTCAGTCTCTGCCTTAATTTCGGCAGATGAGTTAATATACGTAACGACGGTCGCATTCGGATGCTGGGCTTTCAGCTTGCGAAGACCATCGACATTGACCATATCCGCCATCGGGCAGCCTGCACGCTCGTCCGGAATAATAACCGTTTTGTTCGGTGCCAAAATTTTTGCGCTCTCGCCCATAAAATGCACGCCGCAAAATACGATAACATCCGCGTCCGTCTGCGCCGCTTTTTGTGCTAGCAAAAACGAATCTCCACGGAAATCTGCAACCTCTTGAATTTCATCACGCTGATAATAATGAGCAAGAATGATGGCGTTGCGCTCTTTCTTCAATTGCATTAGCCGTTCCCGCAGTTCGCGGTTCTGCTCCGCCTTGCGTTCCAGTGCCAGTGCTTCCACAGTTAATCCTCTCCTCTTATGAGGGAAGGGCAAGCTGATTGCCCATTCCAGATATGGCTACTTCCGACTTTGTGAATTGATGCACAAACCTAAAAAGTCGTTCGCCTTTCATTTGACCTTTACGGTAAATTCATTTGATAAGGTTTAATTTACTCCAGGCAGATCATGCTGTCAATGCGTTTATGACAAAAGTGTGAATTCCCTTTGAAAATAGCGCCTGCCGCAGCTGAACTTTCCATCATTGGCGACTATTGTGTATAAATGCAGCATTTACGCACATGGTTATCAACAAGTTATCCACAATCGTGGATTTTCTGTGACTAACCTTGCGCAAATAATCAGAATATAAAAAAACTTCCCATGGATTAATCACGGCATACGTGATATCCATGGGAAGTTTGGAGCTCTTTGATCCTGTTAGCGTTTTGCCGGATCGTATGGTTCGCCAAGCGAGCCTGGAGCAGAAGAACGTCCTACTGCACCTACGAGTACAACCAGCGTCAATACGTATGGCAGCATATAGAAAAACTCGGTCGGAATTTGCTGCGACCAATCGAACAGCTGGGCAAAGTTGCGAATCGCTTGCGCGAAGCCGAAGAAAATAGCAGCTCCCGCAACGCCGAGCGGATTCCATTTTCCGAAAATTACAGCCGCGATAGCGATAAAGCCTTGGCCCGAAATCGTATTATGGGCAAAGTTGCTCGTCGTTGTTAACGTAATGGTCGCACCGCCAAGACCTGCAAGTGCGCCGCTGAGCAGCACGCCGATATAACGATATTTTGTTACGCTGATCCCCACTGTGTCGGCCGAGCTCGGGTATTCGCCGACTGCGCGAAGGCGCAAGCCGAAGTGCGTTTTGTACAGTACAATATAGCTGATAATGACAAGCAAAATAACAACATATGTCGTCGGATAAGCTTTAAAGAACGCCTCGCCAAAAAACGGAATATCCGATAAATAAGGGATTTCCCATTTGTTGAATACATGAGTCAGCGTCGTTGTCTGTCCCGAACCTTCATACAAGCTTTTCGTTAAATAAATGGCGATGCCCGCTGCCAAAATATTAATAACGACACCGACTATCGTCTGATCCGCCTTAAATGTAATGGTAGATACCGCATGTAGAAGGGCAAATATCACCCCATATATAGCCGCCCCCACTAAGCCTATCCACGGAGCAGATTCCTCATAACCAGCTTGTATCGCATAGTCGGTAATGACTGCTGCCGCGAACGCGCCTGACACCATCAAGCCCTCGAGACCGATATTAATAACGCCAGATCGCTCGGAAAAGAGACCGCCGAGACCGGTAAAAATAAGCGCCGTAGAAAATACAAGCGTAACGTTAATAAGCTGACCCAATATTTCCAGTGCATTCATATTAGATCGCCTCCTTACGCTTGTCTGCACGTCGTCCAAGGAATGGTTTTATGAAAAACTTTACTATGCCATGCGAAGCAATAAAGAAGATGATCGAGCCGATAACGATTCGAACGAGCTCGGGCGGTACGCCCGCTCCAAAGCTCATGCCCGCAGAGCCATAGCTGAGACCACCGAACAGTATAGCACCGAACAATACGCCAATTGGCGTATTGCCGCCAAGCAAAGCAACCGCGATACCATCAAAGCCATAGCCCCATGGCGCTGCCAGAATTGTCTGATAGCCAAATACGCCCAGCGACTCAAACACGCCTGCCAGCCCCGCAAACAAGCCGCTAATAAACATCGACTTTACAATGGTGCGATTGACATTAATCCCTGCATACAGCGCTGCGTCAGGGCTTTGTCCCACTGCTCTGAGCTCATAGCCCTGCTTCGTTCTCCACAAAATAATATAAAATACACCAATACCAAGCAAGGCAATGACAGTACCCCAATGCATACGGGCATGATCCATCGCATCAGACAACCAGCCAATCGATACCAGTGCAGATTCTTGGATTGGATCTGATTTTTGCTGCCCTTTTGCCACAAAAAATGCGCGAATAATGTAATTGGACAAATAAAGCGCAACCCAGTTCAACATAATTGAGGAAATAACTTCGTTAACGCCGCGAACAGCCTTCAAATAGCCGGTCAATGCCGCCCATAAGCCTCCGCACAGCGCTCCGACAATAATAGCAAGCGGAGCATGCAGAAACCACGGTAGGTCAAGCGTAATCCCGATGACGGTTGCACCAGTCATACCCATCATGAACTGGCCTTCTACCCCGATATTGAACAGGCCTGTACGGAAAGCGAAAGCAACCGCTGTGCCTGTGAATATCAGCGGGGTAATCGCACGAATAGCCTCGCCCATATCGTAAGGACTGCCAAATAGCTTTTTAATCAGCGATTGGTAAGCCAGTATAGGATCGAACCCGCCTGCCAGCATGGCTATCGCCCCGCATAACAGACCCAAAATGATAGCCACCAAGGGGACGAGGAAAGATGTTTTATTGAATGTTTTGCCAGCAATTCCTTTGACTTTATCCATGGTTGCTATCTCCCACCTTTGCTCGGCTCATTTGCCGCCGAATTGCCTGCCATCATTAGACCCAGCTGCTGATCATCACGCTGATCAGCATCGGCATAGCCCATTATTTTACCTTCATACATAACCGCAATGCGGTCAGACAACGCGTACAGCTCATCCAGCTCGAACGATACAAGCAAAATCGCTTTACCTGCATCCCGCGCTTCAATCAGCCGCTTATGCACATATTCGATTGCGCCTATATCCAAGCCACGAGTCGGCTGCACTGCTATGAGCAATGATGGGTTTTTCCAGAGCTCACGGGCAATAATAGCTTTCTGCTGGTTGCCGCCCGACAAGGAACGTGCCTTCGCTCCGATACCCGATGAACGTACATCAAATTCCGTTACTAACTGATTCGCAAGCAAGTCTATCGCTTTATAATCGATAAAGCCGTTTTTGCCGAACTGCGGATCAAAATACGTATCCAGCACCATGTTTTCGCTGAGCGTGAAATCCAGTACCATTCCATGCTTGTGACGGTCCTCTGGAATGTGGCTTACACCTGCAACGGATAACTGGCGCGGCGTTTTATTGATCATTTCCTTACCCTGAAGCTTTACAGATCCGCCTGATGCTTTACGCATTCCTGTGATGGCCTGTACCAGCTCACTTTGTCCATTGCCATCAACACCAGCAATACCCAAAATTTCGCCCGCACGGATATCAAAAGCTACCCCGTTCAGAACGAGTTTTTTCTCTTCGCCCTTCATTGTAAGGTTGTCAACGGATACGATAAGCTCTCCGGGCTCTTTCTTAGTCTTTATAGCCTGGAAATTAACATCGCGCCCTACCATAAGTTCAGCAAGCTGCTGCTCATTCGTTTCTTTGGTCGTGACGGTACGCACAACCTTGCCGCGACGAATAACCGTAACGGAATCTGCAAGTGCCATAACCTCTTTGAGCTTATGCGTAATCAAAATAATGGACTTGCCTTCGGCAGCCAAATTGCGCAAAATGCCAATCAGCTCTTCGATTTCCTGTACGGTCAGCACCGCTGTCGGCTCATCGAAGATCAAAATTTCGGCCCCGCGGTACAAAGTTTTCAAAATTTCCACACGCTGCTGCATGCCCACCGTAATATCTTTAATCCGCACCTGCGGATCTACTTTCAATGCATAACGCTCCGAGATGGAACGGACTTTGTCATTTGCTTGCTTATAATTGACGAATGTGCCAAACTTGCGCGGCTCATTGCCAAGCACAATATTTTCAGCCACCGTAAATGGCTGTACGAGCTTAAAGTGCTGATGCACCATGCCAATTCCGAGTTCAATCGCCTTACCTGCACCTTCAATAACTGTTTTATTGCCGTTAACCCAAATTTCTCCTTCATCCGGCTGATACAGCCCGAACAAAATGTTCATCAATGTGGACTTGCCTGCACCATTCTCGCCCAGCAAAGCATGGATCTCGCCTTTCTTGAGCTCAAAATCGATCGAATCATTGGCTACAAGACCGGGAAAGCGTTTCGTAATCCCCTTAAGTGTGACAGCCGCTGCACTTTGTTTCATCCAGTTATCCTCCCCGGTTTGTTAGCTCCCAATCTCAAAAAAGGACAAGACCAGCTCATAGCAGGTCTTGTCGGCTGTACATAATAAACAAACGACATCTAGATAAATTGATTGAAAATTATTTAATATCAGCTGGAACTACAAGCGATCCGCTAATAATTTGTTGTTTGTAATCTTCAACTTTTTTCATAATTTCTTCAGAAACGTTAGGGTTGTTTTCTGGCAGACCTACTGCACCGTCTTTCAGACCAAGAACAAGCGATTTGCCGCCTTCCCATTTGCCGCTAATCAGGTCATTAGAAACTTGGTAAATCGCAGCTTCAACGCCCTTAAGCATGGAAGTAAGCGTGACTTCGTTGCCGAATTCGATCGATTGGTCTTTATCAACACCGATTACCCAAACATCTTGGCCTGCTTTTTTACGAGCCGTTGCTTCGTTAAATACGCCGTTACCAGTACCACCAGCAACTTGGAAAATAACATCTACGCCATCATTATACATAACAGCTGCTGCTGCTTTACCTAGATCTGGTTTACCGAACTCGCCTGTGTAGTTGCGAATGATTTTCGCATCAGGGTTTACTGCTGCCACGCCTGCGTTGAAGCCTGCTTCAAACACAGTTACGCTTGGAATTTCCATGCCGCCCACAAAACCAATTTTATTCGATTTTGTTGTCAAGCCAGCAACTACGCCTACAAGGAACGAACCTTCGTTAGCTGCGAAGTTAACGGAAACCACGTTCGGTGCGTCAACAGCGGAGTCGATGATGCCGAACTTGGAGTCCGGGTTGTCTTTCGCCACTTTACCCATTGCATCTTGGAACAGGAAGCCTACGCCCCAAATCATATCGTATTTTTCAGAAATGAATGCGCGCAGATTCGGTTCCATATCAGCGTCGCCTTTACTTTCCAAATATTTCGTTTCGGAGCCTGTATCTTTCGTTACACGTTGCAAGCCATCCCAAGCGCTTTGGTTGAAGGATTTATCATTTACGCCGCCCGTATCTGTAACCATACCGATTTTAAGCTTAGCACCCGCTGCTGCCGATTCTTCAGGTGCAGTAGACGCTTCAGGCGACGCTGCTCCGTTTGTGCCAGAAGTACCCTTGTTGCCGCCGCCACAAGCAGACAATACTAATGCGAACATAAGAACAATAGACAACATAAAACCTAAACGTTTTTTCATCTTCGATTTCTCCCCTTAATATAGATGTGTTGTAACTGCAACCTGCTTGCTTATATTATTGTTGTTGTGCTTGGCTGCTATTCTCTTTATTATAATTGCTTATCTACATACGTCAACATTTTTACGTCATGTAACATGACATAGAAATTTTGTTCACGCCTATATCTCACAATTATTTAACATTTGTGCCAAACACGCCATTTAAACCTTACACACACCCGACAAAACCAAATAATGGGTACGTTTTACCTCTATTATTATAGGCTAAACCCGAACATTAATAAAGTAAAATTAATCAAGCGTAAACGCTGAAGCCGTCCTCTGGCGGTAATGCTCCCGTTTCGAGGCTGAAATATAAGCTCATTATAAGTGTGTACCTGATAAATGCTTTTATTTCAAAAAAAGACAGCTATTTTCTCGGTCACTGCTGAGAAAATAGCTGTCTCCATAAACAACGGGAAAGGACGATTGTTCGACGACCGACAATACCGGGTTTAAAACACGTCCTTATCCTGTTTATTTCGGTTCTTCCTCATCGTTCGGTTTATCATCAGGCTTATCCAATGAAGGCGGAGTAATTTCTCCCGCTTCTCTTGATTGAATACGAACCTTTACATCGCCAATCGTATCGACGATTGGTTCAGTCGTTGGTTCAACAGCAACACTCTCTGCTTCGCCTTCCGCCAATTCAAGCGTGCCTGTTTCGATCAAACGTTTGATTTGATCCATTTCAAGCGTCTCTACAGACAGAAGCGTCTCCGCAATGGTGTGAACTTCTTTCGATTTCTCGGTGAGCAATTTTTTGGCACGCTCATAACAAGCTCCAATAATTGCTTGCATTTCTTGGTCAATTTCGTAAGCGATCGCATCGGAGTAATTTTGTTCATGGCCGATATCACGTCCAAGGAACACCTGTCCTTGCGAGCTTCCGAATTGCAATGGACCAAGCTTGTCGCTCATTCCGTATTCCATAATCATCGCACGAACGATGCTTGTTGCTTGTTTAAAGTCACTGTATGCGCCTGTGCCGATTTCGCCGATAAACAATTCCTCAGCTACGCGTCCGCCAAGCAAGCCTGTTACTTTATCCAGCAGCTCCTGCTTCGTTACAAGCATCCGATCTTCCTTCGGCAGCATGATGACGTAACCGCCAGCTTTACCACGAGGAATAATGGTCACTTTATGAACGAGATCCGCATGCTCCAGGAAGAACCCAATGATCGTATGTCCAGCTTCATGGAAAGCAACAATACGCTTCTCACGGTCGCTGATTACGCGGCTTTTCTTCTCTGTACCTACAATTACGCGGTCAATCGCTTCATCAACCTCAACCATTGCAATATCTTTCTTGTTGCGACGGGCAGCAAGCAATGCTGCTTCGTTCAGCAGGTTTTCAAGATCTGCTCCGGAGAAGCCTGTTGTACGTCTTGCGATAATATCCAATTTGACGTCCTTGTTAAGCGGCTTATTGCGGGAATGCACTTTAAGCACCGCTTCACGGCCTTTCACATCTGGACGATCCACCGTAATTTGACGGTCAAAACGTCCCGGACGCAGCAAGGCAGGGTCCAAAATATCAGGGCGGTTCGTTGCTGCAACGATAATGATGCCTTCGTTCGCTCCAAATCCATCCATCTCGACGAGCAATTGGTTGAGCGTTTGCTCGCGCTCATCGTGACCGCCGCCAAGACCAGCGCCACGTTGACGGCCAACGGCGTCAATCTCATCAATAAAGATAATACATGGTGCATTTTTCTTCGCATTTTCGAACAAATCACGGACACGGGATGCGCCGACACCGACGAACATTTCCACGAAGTCCGAACCCGAAATACTGAAGAATGGCACGCCTGCTTCACCGGCTACTGCACGGGCAAGCAACGTTTTACCTGTTCCCGGAGGACCATTGAGCAGAACACCCTTAGGAATACGGGCACCTACAAGATTAAACTTACGCGGATCTTTGAGGAAGTCAACAACTTCAACAAGCTCTTGCTTCTCCTCATCCGCCCCTGCCACATCCTCGAAAGTGATGCGCTTCTTCTCTTCATTGTAAAGCTTAGCGCGGCTTTTGCCGAAGTTCATGACTTTACCGCCGCCGCCTTGCGCTTGATTCATTAAGAAGAAGAACAGAATGAATATAATCACAAACGGAATGATGGAAGTAAGGAGCGTAAGCCAGACACTTGGCGTATCCATTGGTTTATACTGTAACTCAAAACCGTTTTTCACTGCGGCTTCACGCAATACCTCGCCTGAATCAATCCCTGCACGCGATGTGAACTGTATGCTCTTCGCGTTTTCGGGCTGTTTAATGTATTTACCAGAAATATAATAAGACTGACCATCGTACTTTATCATCATTTCCGCGACGTTGTTCTCATTAATAGCAGCGCGAAGCTGATCATATCGTATTTCGACGGTAGTATCATTCTGATTGCTGATAAACTGAATAATCCCGACGGTTACCAAAAAGATGATCAAATAAAATCCAGTGTTACGGATGATCCGATTCATCTCCTACCTCCTCTCAAGACGCTTTTCATATTTTAACATAGCATGACTTTCCATCACAATAGAACCACTTGGAGGACAGCCACACTGGCTAAGCCCATTTACGATTACTTCTCGTATACTTCCGGTTTCAAAACGCCAATGAACGGCAGGTTGCGGTAACGCTCGGCAAAATCAAGGCCATAACCAACAACAAATTCGTCCGGCAGCGTAAAGCCCGTATAGTCTGCTTCGAGATCTACTGTACGGCGTGCTGGCTTATCAAACAGCGTAGCCACCGTAACCGACTTGGAATTGCGGCGCTCCAAAACATCAATCAAGTAGCTCAGCGTCAAGCCGCTGTCAATAATGTCCTCAACGATGAGCACATCACGGCCTTCAACCGATACATCAAGATCCTTGATAATCTTGACCACACCTGAGGACTTGGTCGATTGACCGTAGCTCGACACCGCCATAAAATCAATTTCCAGCGGAATTGTCATTTCCTTAATCAGGTCGGACATGAAAATGATGGCCCCTTTAAGGATACAAATAACGAGAGGGTCGCGCCCTTCAAAATCCTGACTGAGCTTCTCGCCCATCTCACGCACCTTGGCCTGAATCTGTTCTGCATCGTACAGCACTTCTTGAATGTCGTTTAACAACGGATTAATCCCCCTACAGTACTTATGTTTATGAGTGTAACAGTGCTTCTTATTCTTTCGTCAGACGAATGAATAACAGTTCCTTCGTGCTTGGGCTGATAAGCGCATGGCCTGACCGCCTGATGCCTGGAATCCACAGCAGCCGCCCGTCTGCATCAAATAGCAGAGGATAGCTTTCACGCTGTGAAGGAGGCAGCTTTTCGTCAACGAACATATCTTGCACTTTTTTAGACCCATTTAATCCTAAAACTTGAATTCGGTCACCACGGCGCCGATTTCGTACAGTCAGCGGAAACGCAAGCTGCTCCATATCGAAGCATGCTTCATGGCGGCCTGCCAGTTTTCCAGCAGCCTGATCATCAGCTGTCCGCCGCTCAAATGCGAGCTTCCAGCCGCCCGCCTCTACCTCTATGTATTGCTGGGTCAAAGGTGCAACTGCAAGCGCATAGTCCGTATTCACGTCCTCCAGTTTCGGCAATCTGACAAAACGCATATGGTCGTATTCACGCAAACAGCGCAAGCCGTTGCCAATATCCATACGCCAGGTGCTTGAACTTTCGGGCGCTGCGGCAAGCCGCATAGACTCGATATGCTCGAAGGAGACCACATCAGCATCCCTCGAAAGATAATCTAATATTAGTTTAATCAATCTCCTTTGTAAAGCGACATGAAGGCCTGCCAAACGACTGCAGCTTACAGAACATTCCTCCGGCTCCGTATAGGCTAATTCCTCGAATAAAGCTTTAGTCTGGCTATCCAGCCATTCATCCTCGGCCCCCGCCACTTCAGCAAGGCGGCCAAGCGATTCGGACAGCTGCGGATTGAAGCTAGATAACTGCGGAATAACATCCAGACGGACAACATTGCGAAAGTAGTGGCGCTTCTCGTTGCTGCTGTCCTCGCAATACGGAATGCCATAATGATGGCAGTATCGTAAAAGGTCTGTTTTGTTCTTACGCATGAGGGGGCGAATGAGTTCCACGTTTTTTTCTCGCCTGCGCAGCGCCATCCCAGAAAGCCCCGAAATGCCGCTCCCGCGAATGAAATGCATGAGCACCGTTTCCGCTTGATCATCCGCATGATGGGCAAGGGCTATCGCCTGGGCTCCCCGCCTCTCAGCAACCTCATGCAAATAGGCGTAGCGTTTTGCGCGCGCCGCCGATTGTGCGTTCATTTTTGTTTCTTCTATATAAGCAGGCAAATCGAGTTCTGCCAGCTCAAAGGGTAGCCCAAGCTCGCCTGCATAGCGCCGAACGACCTCCGCCTCCAGCGCCGACTCCTCCGGCCGGAAGCCGTGATTCACATGAGCCGCCACAACGCTTATTGCCCCGCTTGACTTCAGGCGGCTCATGAGATGCAGCAGCGCCATGGAGTCCGGTCCCCCGGACACGGCAACAACTATGCAGTCTCCTTCGCTCCACAGCCGTTCAGCCGCTGCCAGCTTCTGGACTTCGGGAAGCATATCGATTCCTGTCGTCATTTCCTCTTCCCTCATTCCCTTCTGGCCGCCGCCTTCAACAAAAAAAGCTGGCAAAGCCCTCCTATAACATCTTATGTCATTACATACCCACGCGAAGCAGCCAATAAACCGACACAGCCAGCATAATTGCCGAGCCTGCAACTAGTCCTTTAAGCCAAAAAGGAGTCGGAACAGTCTGCTTTCCGTTCGTTCGATGCATAAGCAAGCGCCACGCCTCTGCGCCTTCAGCAGCATCCGCGTATCGTCCCGCAAGCGCTTCTGCCAGCCAGCCCGCAATCGGCTTCAGTGAAGCATTGGTTGCGATGAGCTGCTCCAAATCCTCGGTCGAACGGTTTTGCGGGAGCAGCGTCAAGGTAAGCTGGTGCAGCCGCTTCGGGTCGTGCATCTGGATGCATAGCACCGCGAAAGAAAATAAGTCGTATTTCAAATCGGCTGCCCGGGACCCTGCATTCCAGTAGCCGCGGTCATAAATTTCAGTAAACTGGCGAATGCTCTTTCCTACCGCCGTCACCCCGCCGTAATCCACCAGCTCGACATGCCCATAATCGGCTACCATCACATTTTCCATCTTCAAATCGCAAAATACCCAGCCCTTGCTGTGAAGCTCCGCCAATTTATTCAATAAATTGAGGCTGACCAGCGGGAACCATTCCTTGCCGTTTTGCAGCAAATACGCAGACAAGTTCACTCCGCGCACATACTTCATAATATAAAAAGGGTAATCTCGTCCATCGGAGCCTTGCAGATCATCCACATCATACAAGAATGCAGGCGCCTGGCGCCTTCCCTGCTTCGCAAGCGTCTGAAGCACATTAATTTCCGACTGCAGGTCGACCGCGTCAGCGCCTACCTTAAGCGCGACCCAGCCCTGGTCCGAGTGGACCAAGTACACTTTGCCATTGGCGCCTTCCCCAAGCAGACGCTCGACCCGATACTTACGGCGCTTCCATTTTCCAGTCACCACAGTGCCACGGCGGAGACTGATTCTAAACGACGTAGTCACTCATCATCCCATCCGTTTCTTCTCTGCTCCTCCTACCATAATCCCCCTGACGATAAAAATCAATGACCTGCATCAGCGCAGGACCCGTTGGCGTCGTTCCGCTCATTTGCAATTTTGGAAAAATGGACTGCGCTCCCGTCAAATTATCCGTCCAGCCCAAATCCATTTTGCACTCTTCTCCGTGCCTCCCGCCTGGAAAATGAAAGACAGCGATTTCGCTTTTCCCCTGCCTTGCTTGCAGGCTCAGCATTAGGTCGCGGATTGCTTCTTCTACCGCAATCAGCTTGGGCTTCATGCTGGCGCTGGCGTCGATAAGCAGCGCCACCTGCAGACTTGAGCTTTCCCCAAGCTCATCCATCACCCTCACGACCTCGCTGCGTGTCTCCGGCGGCAAATCCTCAATCGCCCCGCTGCCCAGCACATGCTTAAGCTCCTTCTGCACAGCCAGCTGAATCGTCTGTACGACCGTCTTGCGCGTCATCATCTGAACAGTCTGCGCCAGCTGCCGCGTATGAACCATTCGGCTGATGCCGCCGCCAGCCCTTGCGATTTCCTCAATCTCCATGCTGCCGGATTCGCCTGCATCGCCATGATCAAGCACCCCGACGACATTGACCGCAATACCTTCCGCCTTCGCATGCGCCGCTGCTACAATCGGACTAAGCCCTACATTCGAACAACCATCGGTAATAAGCAAAATTTGTTTCATCCCTATCAATCTCCCTTCACAAGCGTAAACGGCTTCGCCATCCTCTGGCGGCAAAGCTTTCGTTTCGCGATGAAATATAGAGAAAGCATGGCGAAATCATATACTTTCTCTATATATTAAAAAACGAATAAAATGCACAAACATCCACGGATCAGCTTTCCGCCCTGCCAAGGAGACAAGGAGCTGATTCTATCAGTTTTGCCCATTTTAAGAGAGATAAACGGCTAAGCGCAGAAAAAAACCAGCGTTTATTCATAGCCGCTTCCCTTTGAAGCCCGCTATGAATGAACGCCGGTTCGGCTGATCACCTCCAAGAAAACACTTTGTTTAAGCTTCCTAGCTGCCGTCCAGCTGCTTCACCTCCGTTTAGTATGTGAGCCAAGATGAAACGGCTGTCGCCTTACTTGGCGGCGCGGCGCGTTTCATTCCGAGGAATATCCTTTCCTATATTTCTAGCAAATCATCCCGGCCTTCACTCCTTTCTTCTTTTTATTATCCCATTGTTTCAAAAGCTAACTTACCGTCCGCGGCCGCTCCATCCGCGACAGCCCCGGCCAGCGGAATGCCGCCCACTCCGGCAAATGCTTGTCCACGCGTGCCACCAGCACGGTCATATCATCGACAATCTCCCCCTTATGATGGCGCACAACCGTATCGAGCAGCACATCCGCCATCTCCTGCGGGTCCTCTGTTTTCAGCTCATGAATAATTCGTTTCATCCACATCTCCTTATTGACCGCATGGCCCGGCGCATCATAAATGCCATCGCTCATCATAATGAGCGCATCCCCCGGCTGCAGCTGCATCGAAATCATATCCACATCAATATCCTGTAAAATGCCGATTGGCAAATTGTTAGCCGTAACTGGAATCACTTCCTTGCCGCGCTTAATAAAGCTCGGCGTTGAGCCGATTTTCATAAACATCGTTGAGGCGGTATAAAGATCGATAATGGCGAGGTCCACGGTTGCGAATACTTCATCTGAGGAACGCAGGAGCAGGATTGAGTTGACCGATTTGACCGCGAGCTTCTCGTCCATACCCGACTTGAGCAGCTGCTGCAAAATCGACAGCGCTGCGCTGCTTTCCTGGCGCGCCCTCTCTCCATTTCCCATGCCATCGCTAATCGCCACGGCAAATTTGCCGTTGCCAAGCTCCACCATGCTAAAGCTGTCGCCTGACAGCAGATCGCCCCCTTTGGCCGCACCAGCAACGCCCGTTTCAATTTCAAATACTTTGGCGGAGCCAAATACGACTCTTGTTGCTTCTCCATTTTTCTCCGGTTCCTCCTCAAGTTTAACTGCAATATGCTCACCTAAAATATCCGTAAGCAGCGGCGCAATAATTTTGCGACACTCGTCATATCCCTTGCTAAATGTATGGTACAGCTCAATATCAACATTGCCCTCCTCCAAATTAATCACTTCAATTTCTCGAATCGACAGGCCCAGCCCCTCCAGCGCCTCCCTAATTTGCTCCTCCTGCAAATGCAGCGTTTGTCCCTCGCGGCGAATTTCCTTCGCCAAGTCCTCCATAACCTGGGACACGCCGGTTAATTGCTCGGCCACCAGCTGACGGGAGTCGAATATTTGCTTCTTCCAGTGCATATTATTTTGATATAGCTCGTACTGCTGCTTCATGACAGACATCACCTGCGTCGACTTCGAGCAATGGGCAGTCCACGTCCGCGGCATATCCTTGGCTCCAGGAGCCCGCTCCTGCTCGACCGTCGTCATCATCTCGGTCATCACTTTATAGGTTTGATAAAATTTATCCCCCCAGCATGCGTTTTGCCGATGGCAGCTTGCACAGCTTCGAGCCGCCACCTCATTCATAAAATGGGTAATCTCGTCTTCGCGGTTCACCGTCACGACACTGCCATTTAATTGTCCGAAGCTTCGCGAGAGCTGCCGGAACATCTCGGAATATTGCGTGACCCGCTCCGCCGTCACTTCCCGCACCCGCTTGGCATATTCATGCTGCGACTTGGCATGCTCATTCGTTCCCGGCACATAGCGGGATATCGTCCGGATCATGACCCGCGGCGTCAAAATCAGCATGATAGCTGCTGTAACGGATTCCCAAGTGGACGCCATCACATCGCCTTGGCCGCCTACATATACAGCTAGAATGGACGTCCCGAGCAGCATGCCGAAGGCTACGGCCATCTTCCCTCCATCCCGCAGCAGCCCCGCTAATAGGCCCGCAAATGCGAGCAGGCTCATCTGCACAATGGCGTTAAAGTCCGCAAGGCTGAGTATAAGCCCCGCGATGACTCCAACCGATGCTCCAAGCGGCGCTCCTCCAGCAAGCGCGAACAGCACCAGCATATACCGCGACATAATATGCTCCACCGACATGCCGTAAATCACCCAGCCAACTGCCCCCGTCATGACGGAAGCGAGCAAAATCATTAGACATATAATCTCCTCGCTCCGCAGTGCCGCCGTTTTCTTAGACATGGTCAGCACCGGTATGGCCTGAATGAACACGAGTGTGAGTACGAAGCCAAGCGCCGCTTCCACGACAACCAGCATGATGCTGTACCAGGTCAGCGTGTCCAAGGTGAAGGCATGAAACAATTGGACGAGCAAGGTGGCGGTAAATACGAGCAGCGGAGCCGAAGCAAGCTCAGCTTTCTCATAGGCTTCGAGCCCCTTGAACAAAAGAAATAATGCTGCAATTTCCATCGCAATCCAGACCGGGGAGGGTGTAACCGCAAAGAAGCTCCCCACCACCACTGACAGCCCGACCCAAGCAACCGCATCCTTTCGAAGAAAATATATGACGGCGAAATAAGCGGCGGCAAACGGCATAAGCGACTCCAAAATGACGGCTCGTCCAAGCAAAAAACCAACAGCAACAAGCAGGAAGGTCCATTTTTTCGCCAGCACCAGCTGAATAAATCGCTGCGAGGCAACGCGCTCCTTGATTTTACCGATTCGAGGCTGCAGCCATCCTTCTTTCTTTCCTCTGGGAAATACGAGTACACTTTCCTTGTTCATCCGCAGACACCACCATTTCCGAATGTATTGTGTTTCCCATTATAGGAGGTCGTCCACAGGAAGTTTGTCAGTTTAACGTAGGCGGCCCAAAAGTTTTTTCCGACAAAATCAACTGCCCTCGCAGTCCTTGTCAAAAGCAAATTTTCGCTTGCCCTGACTGGGCTCATGCCGTCCTCTTTGCAGCCATTGCCTTGAACAGCTTCAACAAAAACCGTCTATGGGCACTTCCATTTGTTGGCGAATATACAGGTGAATGTGTCGGTATTGAAAGAGTAGGGGAGGAAAAAACTTTGAGGCGGCACATAAACGCAAAAAAAGCAGAACCATAAAGGCTCTGCTCTTGTCATTAAAATATGGCTCTTACTTAAACCCGCTTGGCTCCGCGTCCACCGCGTTTGCCTTCGGTATTCTTCTTCAGGGAGGAAATGCGTTCTTCACTGTCTTTCAGGAAGCGCGACACTTTATCCTCAAAAGTTGGTTTTCCGTAAGCTGGTCTCCCGGCCTGCTGCTTGAATGGACGTCCACCACCGCCGCCACCGTGTCCTCCACGGTCGCCACGATCCTGACCGCCACCACTGCCGCCACGATTAAAGCGTTCTCCGCCGCCACCACCACCAGGCCCGCCACTTGGACGAGTGCTTGGACGTGATTCGCGTGCAGGAGGCAGTTGGCCTTCTGGTCGATCAATTGCCTGTTTAATGGAAAGTCCAATTTTTCCGTCTTTGTCAACGTTAATCACTTTGACCTTGACCACGTCTTCGATCTTCAGGTGATCTTTCACGTCTTTGACGTAATTATCAGCAATTTCCGAGATGTGAACGAGACCTGTGACACCTCCAGACAAATCAACAAATGCCCCGAAATGCGTAATGCCTGTCACTTTGCCCTCTAACTTCGCGCCTACTTCAATTGCCATAAAATAAAATGTTCCTCCCTAAAAGTTTCGCTTAATGTACTATTAACGTGATTATAACCGAACGGAAGAAGGAAGGTCAACAGACGTTCACCCGTTTGTGCGTCTATTTAACTACCTGTATCTGTTGTTCGCCCTCTTTAACCATGCCTTGACCTTTGGTTGCCAGTTGGGCAATATATTCCGGATCGTTAAGCCGCTCAATTTCCTGTTGCAGCTGCTGCGCCTGATTTGTAGCTTCTTCCTTCTGTTTCATTACAGCTGCAAGCCGCAGTTCGGTAGCGTTTTGCTGCTGGATTTGTCCAAAGAAGGTATAAGCCGCCCAGCCCATGAAGAGGACAATAAACATCATCCACATCTTGATCCGACGCTTGGAGCCTGGATTAACGGTTAACTTGTTTGCTGCTGCTGTCGCCAATTGCTTGTACCCCCTTAAGAAATTGAACCAGATGCATCCATCACCCGATCTGCTTCATGCCATGAAAACTTAGAATAACTTCCGCCAAAGCGCAACTACGCGTGCAACCGCTGCCTTAAAGCGCTCTGTAAGCTTAAGCTTATCGGCGTATTTGATAAACAGGCGGTTTAACGGTCGTATGATAGGACCTAATACCCACCATAGCAATAGCCATAATGGACGAGTCAATTTTAACACAATTTTTAGAACAAAAATAGTGAAAGCAGTCCCAAATCCCAGTGCTACAATACCTAACTTGTATATCAGTAGGATCGGCTTAATAATGACAAATTCCACTGTTTTGACAATTCCTCTGATGAGTGCGCGGATGGCGCGAATGATGCCCTGTACCAGTTTGATGACTGGCTTGCTAAACAGAAAGTAATAGCTGGTCACACCTATCGCCAGCCCTAGGAAAACGTACGCCCGCACCTCGCCATTGTTGCTTGCGTACAGCACACGAAACACGATAATCGACGCCACCAGCCAGTAAATAATGTCCAGAACCGGCAGCCACCACCGTGGAAACCGCAGCTCATTCGACACCACACGATAGCCGTCAAAAGCGACTCCCATGCCGATTCCTGACAGAAGCATCATCGCGAGCGTGTACCACTGCATCGTCAGTGTCACTTAAATAATTTACCAAATAAGCTTTTGGATTTGCTTGGGGCATTGCCGTCCAGATAGGCGAGCGAATGAACGAGCCCCTCTATAGCGACAAAGCCTTGCTCCAGGCTGAGATGCTTAATATGCAGGTTCTGCCCTTTAATCGTCAGGAAGCCCAGATCCGTTTCCAGCAAAAACTCCTCGCTGTCAAAGCTCTCCACGTTTAATACGCCGGTAATCTCCAGAAGCTTTCGATTGAGCATTTTCACTTCCTGACGCTTCTGTCCTTTATTCTGTTCCACCATTGACCCGTCCCTCCACTTCAAAAGCGTAGCTTATGCTAAAGCTTATGGGAGTGGGACGAACTTTAGAACCTGTCCAGAGGGACAAACCTATGGAATCTATGAAAGGGCTCATGAAAATAGAGCAGCTACCGATATATACCCTATTCTATGATTTTGAAACAGCAGAATGCCTTGCCTTTCTATCTATTAAAAAGAAAGCTTCTATTGCGCTCAGCGGGCGCTTTTTACCCGTTTCAGCTGGGCTACAATAATGATGCTGATCACGACGAGCAGCAGCCATGAGCTGATTTTGCTCACATGAACGAGCGTCCATTGCTTTTCCTGGTCCGGATAGGCCCACGCCCCGAAAAAAGTCATAATATTTTCCGCAATCCAAATAAAAAATCCGATTAGAACAAAAGCCAGCGTAAGCGGCATCTTATATACAGCTTCCCCAAGCTTGAAGTGGACACTGGTACGCCAGAATACGATAATCAGCCCTGCCATCAGCACCCATCTGAAATCCCACACATAATGATGGGTAAAAAAGTTCAAATATATCGCTGCGCTGATCGCTACCGCATACGCCATTTTTGGCCAGCCCACCATCTCCAGATGGAGCCTGCGCCAAGACTGGCAAATATAGCTTGCTACGCTCGCATACATGAAGCCGCTGTAAAGCGGAACATCGAATACTCTTGACCAGCCTTCGCCCGGATACGTCCAAGAGCCCATTTTCACCTTATACACCTCAAGCGCCAGCCCGATAATGTGAAACAGGCAAATGACCTTCAGCTCATCCCACGTCTCCAGCTTCGTAGCTACCATAACAGCCTGCATGGCCAAGCAGATGAGCAGAATAAGATCATAGCGGGCGATGCCCGGCACATGGACGTAATGCGTAAGAGCCATAGCCCCGAAGATCGTAACCGGAAACAGGCAGTTCAGTGCCTGCAAGTACCCGAACAACAGCAGCTTTTTCAGAAAAAATATCATTTCGCCGCTGCTTCATTAACCACGCCGCTCAAATGCAGCGCACAATTAAACTTCTCGCATGTCCACCCGCCTGCGGCATTCGCATGAATCGTCGAAATAGACGTATTTTGAAGCGGCTCGTTCTTATAAGCATCCGGCACAAGCTCCTTCAAGCAGCGGCCGATGAGCGCACCATGGCTGACGATGAGTACATTTTCGCCCGGATGGTTAAGGGCAATCTCCCTCAGCACCTCGCTGCCGCGACCAACAACGGATTCATGGCTTTCACCCTGCCAGTCCATTTCCCGCCAATCGGCTCCCCACTTCTCGATACGCTCCGCCTCCGTGGTGCCCTCCAGCAGGCCGCCTCCCATTTCCCGCAGCCGTTCATCCTGCTTGACCGCCATGCCGCCGCCCAGACGCTTTGCCACCGCCTCAGCCGTCACAAGCGCCCGCTGCAGATCACTGGAGTAAATATGATGCCATTCCTCCTTGCTGAGCCGCTCCGCCAATACCTCCGCTTGCCGCAAGCCTTCCTCATTTAACGGAATATCCGTAGAGCCCTGCGCTCTCCCCTCGACGTTCCATTGCGTAACCCCATGTCTAATCCAACCAATTTTCGTCATGCTCCACTTTCCCTCCTTGATTTGCTCCATCCATGGTTATATACGTAAATTAATAAAAAAAGGGCCGCTCTGCACATAATTACCATGCGCGAGCAACCCTTTATCTTTATTGCCATTCAAGATCATTGTCACGCGGACGCTGTTCTTCCTTCAGCACCGTGTAGAGCTCACCGGCTTCATCCTTGCGGGTCGTTTCGGCAATTCGCTCAATTCGAACGGTTACTGTCTTCTGCCCGTATTGGATAGCAAGCTCATCCCCAACCTTTACGGCGCTGCTCGCTTTCGCTTCGCGGCCGTTGATCCAGACGCGTCCCTGCTCGGACACATCTTTAGCGACTGTACGCCGCTTGATCAGGCGGGATACCTTGAGAAACTTATCCAGACGCATGAATTACTGGATAGCTTCTTTCAGCTTGTTGCCTGCTTTGAATGCAGGAACTTTCGATTCTGGAATGTTAATCTCTTTGCCTGTTTGTGGGTTGCGGCCAACACGGCTGGAGCGTGTGCGCGTTTCGAAAGTACCGAAGCCGATCAATTGTACTTTGTCTCCACCAGCAAGAGCATCTGTTACTTCACCAAGAAAGCCGTTAAGAACAGCCTCTACATCACGTTTAGTCAAACCGCTTTTTGTTGCAATGTTGTTAATCAAATCTGTTTTGTTCATTCTAAAATCCTCCTAATAATAAGCTTAGCTAATGGTATAGCCGCACAGTGCGGCCTACGTTCGTGAAAGTTTGAAACTGTTACACTTACGAAGTTAACTTATTCTGCTTGCCGACATGAATTCCTGCCGCTGACCGCAAATTTTTTTCACGAAAAGTGCGGAATCTTTGCTGCTCTTAGCGAACCGCGTCCCTTACTGTCGCTTTGCTTCTTCCCACCAGCGGTCCATTTCTGTTAAATCAGTCTGGTCAAATGTTTTGTTGTTTATACGAAGCTGTTCTTCAATATAGGCAAAACGAGACTTGAATTTCCGGTTAGTCATCGTCAAAGCTTCCTCTGGATCCGCATGGATGAATCTCGCAGCATTGACGACGGCGAACAGCAAATCGCCTAGCTCGCCCGCCTGCTCCAGCTCGTCCTTCGAGGCAATCGCTTCACGAAGCTCGGAGAGCTCCTCCTGGATTTTATCGAGTACCGGCCCAAGATCATCCCAGTCAAAGCCGACCTTCGCCGCTTTCTTCTGCAGCTTGTACGCCTTCATCAGCGCCGGAAGGTCCTGCGGAATGCCATCCAGCTGCGACGGACGGCTGGCAGCTGTGCCATTGCGCTCCTTCTCCTCGGCCTTCATCTGCTCCCAATTGCCAAGCGCCTCATTGGCATCCGATGCGCTGCTGGCGCCAAATACATGCGGATGACGGAACAGCAGCTTCTCGTTCAGCGTCTCAATGACATCATAGACGGTAAACGCGCCCGTCTCCTCCTCCATCTGGCTATGCAGCATCACCTGCAAAATCACATCGCCGAACTCCTCGCGCATTCCGTCCGGATCATCATTATCTATCGCTTCAAGCGCCTCGTAAAGCTCTTCGATGAAGTTTTTGCGGATAGACGAGTGCGTCTGCTCCCGATCCCATGGGCAGCCTTCAGGGCTGCGCAAAATGGCCACAATCTCATGAAGCCGATCAAAAGAGCGGTTCAGCACCGCGTCCTCCGTCGTACGCGGCACATACAGCAGCGATAGATTGCCAAAGCCTTGTGTACGATCAAGCTCATAGAGCGGCACGCGAATAATCTGCTCCTCGCCGGCAACGCCGAGTGCATGCCCGATGACAACCTCGAAGTCGTCGGGATAACGCTCCATTAAAGCCAGCTTCACATCGGATGCGGTAAACGCATCGTAAATTTGCCCAATAATCGTATGTACGCGCGGTTGAAGCATGGCGGGCTGAAGCTCTGCGGCATCCAGCAGCGCAAAACCTTCAATTGGATCAATGCCGAGCCGGATAAAGGCTTGATCCAAGAAGCTCTCGCCGCCGATAATGTCGAGCTGCACGCCCGCAGCTGCACAGCGCTCGCGAAGCAGCTGCACCGTGCGCTCTGCGACCATCGGGTGCCCCGGTACGGCGTATACGAGCGCCCCTTGCAGCGATTGAGCCTCCAGCAGCAGCGTGGCCGCTATCGCCTCATATACCTCCGGAAACGTATCATGCTGCTCGTACACGGAATCAAACGAGGTATACGCCAGCTCATGCTCCTTGAGCAGCGATATCGCCGGATGCTGCTCCGTCCTGACATAGACGCGCGCCGCCTGCTGAAGTCTGCGCCATACGCCAAGCGTCATTTGATCGGCATCGCCAGAACCGAGTCCAACAACCGTAATATGCGGTTTACTCATTATTCTCTCACTCTCCTACAATTGGCTTGTCCCATTAGTATACTAAAGATGACGCCGCTACTACAAAAAAGCGGACAAGCACATTTTAATCAATTCCCTTTTATGGAAAATTGAGGTATTATTTAATCGAAGGGTTCGATGCCGTTCGATACACCCTCTATAACCAGAAAGGTGGAGAATTAATTTGAAGAAATCCTTAATCTTAATAACGACATCGGCAATGATTTTAGCCGCTATTCCTAATGCAGCATCAGCAGCGGAAACCACAAAATCAGCCGATACGACTATGAATTCCGAAAAATCATTAAGCACGGCCCTAATCAAGAACGGAAATTATTTTTTAACTTTGGATCAGAAAACCAAAGGTTTTCTTCAAACGATGACAGGCAGCGGTGTATTACATGAGATATCATCAGGCCCGGATGGTCAAATGATTTTGCTAAATGAAGACGAAAGCTACTTAAAGCTAAAATATGATTTAAATGATGAATTTGTTTTGCTTCTTAAGAATATAATCGCAGATGCGAATAACAAAGGTGTTCTGCAGGGCGGGCAAGCGCAGCAAAATGTACGAGTTTCCTTACCCCAAGGACCATCAATTAATAATCAAGCTCCAAATGTAGTTTCACCGCAAATTTTCCTTCAAGACTCTAAAATATACTTTACACAAGAAGATATTGATTTATATCTTTTTGTGGCAGCAGGGATCGGGCCAGAAGCCTTAGCAGCGGCATTGTCAGCTGTTGCCTTTTTATTTGGGGGACCAGTAGGGTCTGTCATCACTTTAGCTTTAACACTCATCGGAATCGGGACATTGACTAATCTTTGTTATTTAATTATCCAAGCCAAAGTTAATAATAAAAATGGTGTTTATATCGGCTTAAATTGGGACGGATTTTTCCCAAATTACTCGCAAGGCACCTGGTAACTATATGAAAAGGAGCTACTACAATTTAAATGCCAACGAACAAAAACTGCATAAATTTTCCAGTATTGCCTCATCACTGCTTTATGGCGCCTTATTCGGCTACTCGCTCAATAAAGACATTTTTTTTATTTGGCTCATATTGATGCTGTGCGGCGGAATCGTTCTTTTACAAGTGAAAAAATGGATCAGGACCGAGCTGCGAACAAAAATGATGACCCAAATCATCGTGTTCACCGTCCTGTTGGATGTTTGGATCGTTTCTGACTTCATTCCTGTGCCTATGCTGATTAAACAACTCGTTTTTTTAATTGCTTTTTGTATATTGGGCTACAAATATTTCAAGCTGCTTTATGCAGGAAAGCTCGCCGTTCAAGATGATGCCGCTTTTTAAATAACAAAATAAAATGAGCTCATCTATGCTCAGACATCCAGTTCCCGGCAACATAAACACGCAAAGGCCCGGTGCTTAAACAGCTAACCTGCTGTGTGCACCGGGCCTGTTCGTTTGTAGGGACAGCCTGTCCTACTGCTCCATTTGCTTCGCTAAAAAACCAGCGGCGGTCTCAGCCATTTTTTGCTCCATAATCGACATTTTCACAGCTTCATCCTTGCTCAGCAGCACCACAGTACCGATCGGATCTCCGCCTGCAATAATAGGTGCTATAACGAAGGCTGAAAAAGTGTCACTTATATCTTTAATCATCTCATAAGCGCCAGGAGTCGTTTCGGCTACAGCCTTGCGGTTCTCCATGCAGCTCTCCAGTATCGGCCCAACCTGCTTGTCCAACAGATCTTTCTTAGAGGCTCCGGCTACCGCAATAATCGTATCCCGGTCAGAGATGAGCGCCACGTGATTCGTGCTCTCGAACAGCGATTCTGCGTATTCTTTGGCAAAATCCCCGAGTTCGCCAATAGGAGAGTACTTCTTGAGAATAACCTCCCCATCGCGATCCACAAATATTTCAAGCGGGTCACCTTCCCGAATGCGTAGTGTCCGGCGAATTTCCTTCGGAATAACTACACGCCCAAGATCATCAATGCGGCGTACAATTCCAGTTGCTTTCATTTCATGTTGCCCCACTTTCCTAGAGGATTTTAAGTCTACTGGGTACGAACTACCTGTCTAATAGCGTAAACGGCTATCGCCGAAATGCAGCGGCAAAGGCTCGTTTCGCGCTGAAATATAAGCGGGTTATAAGCAAGGAACTTATAAAGTCTTATATTTTAAAAAACACGGCTAACAGGCGGGAAGCCTCGAATGCTGAAGCAGTCGTTTTTCGATGCATGACGAAGGCCGCCACACGAATGACCGTTCTTTACTTGATCAAGCCAGGCAACTCGTTTGCTGTGAATCTGACCATAGTATTCATCCGCTCCCAATTTCTTATGCACGCACCTTGAACAGCAACCCTTCAAATCATTTTACCCTTTACATCCCCTTCATTAACACCGCCTTTCAGCACTCCTGAAAGGCGGCAGGCAGCTCGTTCCCGGACTAATTTCCTAGTTCCAGCGGGTGAATATCCACGAAATTTTTAAATATTTGTCGCTTCATCCAGCTCTTGGTCAGCAGCTCCATCATTTTGATCTAAACCTGATCCGGTGAAGCCTTTCGTTCTTGCCCTCCGCAGCCCTCCTCTTTTTGCCCTTCCTCTCCCCGAAAAGAAAAACATCCCGCTGCTCCATTAAGAGCGGCAGGATGCCTGAATAACATGACGGTAGCAAGCAATGCCATAGCCGCAAGCAGTTTGGGACGAGCCTTGAGAACCTCGGCAGTAGGGAAATTCCGCTGATCTTTCTGTTCCTCTTCCAGCACAGCCCCAGTCAGTTTCTCCATTATTAACTCCTCCTTTAAAATCACTCAATCATGCTTCAGCAGCTCGGCAAGCTCGCGCTTTAAAGCTAAAAATGATTGGTGCTCACGCACTTCTGGCGAACGCTCCGCAGGCAAATTCACTTTAAATTGCTTTAAAATCCGCCCAGGGCCAGCCCCCATTACGACAATGCGCTGCGACAGAAAGATGGCTTCATCAATATCGTGCGTAATGAAAAGCACGGTCGTTTTCTCCTTTTGCCACACATCCAGCAGCATTTCCTGCATCTCCAGCTTCGTCTGGGCATCCAGCGCGCCAAATGGCTCATCCATCAGCAGCACCTTCGGGCGATTGGCTAGCGCTCTGGCAATGGCTACCCGCTGCTTCATCCCTCCTGAAAGCTGCTTCGGATAAGACTTGTCGAACCGCTCAAGCCGGATAATTTTGAGCCAGTAGTTGGAGATGGAACGGCGGGCAAGCGTTGGTATCCCTTGCAGCTTGAGGCCATATTCGATGTTCTCACGCACCGTCAGCCACGGAAACAGCGTGTAGCCTTGAAAGACCATGCCCCGCTCGGCACCGGGTCCAACGATTTCTTCTCCATCCAAGGCAAGCATGCCGCTCGAAGGCTCATCAAGTCCGGCGACCATGCGAAGCAGCGTAGATTTGCCGCAGCCAGACGGGCCCAGTATCGTTAAAAACTCATTGGAGCCAATAGTGAGCTGAATATCGCGCAGCGCTTCAAAGCTGCTTTTTTTCGTTTGGTATACCTTATGGAGATCGCGGATTTCGATCATTCCGCTGCCAGCTGCCGCTATGGCAGCTGGCTCGTTTTGCGCCAATACATTCTCCTCCGGCTGCTCTTTCTCTTTCGCTGTTAACGTCGCCATATTCAAACGTGATCGCCTCCAAAAGCGTTCAATTTGCGCTGCCTAGTCTGCTTGCGAACCAGCAAGCAGATCGGCATCGGATTTGACTAACTGCCGCCCAATTTGTCAGGTATCCTAACAATTTTAATAAGAATACCGCAAATTTTTACTGTTTGTCAATTTATATGTTAGGTTTATTTACATTATACTTGTAGCCTGCTCATATTTTCGCCAGCCGCCATAAGCCGAAATTCGCTCCGCCCCTTCAAGAGCATAGCCTTCACAAATAAAGCCCGGCACCTCTTCTCCATGCTCCAGCTCCACTTTTCCTATGCCCAGTGGCGCCGGTATTAGAGCAGCAAACTCGCCGAAACGCGCTAGCGGCATTCGCCAAATCTCCAGCGCGACCGATACGCCACCTCGATCCAGCTTAATCATGCCAGGCTTTGCCGGCGTCGTAGGAAGCTTGATCAGCTCATATTTAGCCGCCGTGCTCGCTTCCCTGACAAAACTCGCTCCGAAAGCGTGCATTTGCCGCTCTAATGCGAATCCGCGCATATGGAGACCGCATACAGCGACTAACGTCGTCTGATCGGCGTCATTGGTTTCGGATAACACTTCTGCAACTGCTCCATTTTGGCTGCACTCCGCCCAGCCCGATTGCCCAGACTCCATTGTCTGGTTGGCATACAGCCTTCCCAAGCCTTCAAGCAGATGCTCTTGATCCGCTAATGCGAACAGCGTTATGCCAAAAGGCAATCGCTCCGCTGCATCGCCCGAAGGAAGCGCCACTGCACTTAGATCAAGCAAATTGCAGTGGTTCGTATAAGCGCCCATTGCCGTATTCGTCTGTATAGGCTGCTCGCGCACCTGCTCACGCGTCCACGTTCCGCCTGAGGTAGGCATAACCAGCACCGCATCATCGAGCAGACTCTTTGCCGCCAGCTTGAAGGCTTGCAAGCGATGCATGGAAGCAAATACGGAAGCTGCCGTATGACGCTCGGCAGCTCCCGAACGAAGCACCTGCTCCGTTGCTGGCACCGTAGCCCCCGGGCGGCTTTCGATAAACTCGCCCAGATCAGCCCAGCGTTCTGCCACCCAAGGACCTTCATATAGCTCAGCTGCCGCTTCCGCGAACAAGCTGCAATCCACATTTTCAATGGCAATCCCCAGCAATTGCAGCTGTTGCACGGAGGCATCCCACGCCTGAGCGTAATCTTCCGCAAACGGTCCAAAAAAAGCCGGACGCTCTAGCGGCAAATACAGCTTGGACGGCAGGCCGCGAGCAGAGCGCGCAACCTCCCTTGACCATGGGTCAGCGGGATCAAGGCCGCGAGCGGAGCTGTCGACGGCGAGCGCATCATCTATACTGTGGGCGAACACTGTCACACAGTCCAGGCTGGCGCAGGCGGGCACGACACCCTTGGTCGGCCACGCGCCAAGGGTCGGCTTATAGCCGACAAGCCCATTCAGCGCGGCCGGCACGCGGCCGGAGCCGGCGGTGTCTGTGCCAAGCGAGAACACCGCTTGGCCGCGGGCAACAGCGACAGCCGAGCCGGAGCTGGAGCCGCCGCTGATCAGCTCGGGGCGCAAAGCATTGTGCGCCTCGCCGTAAGGGCTTCTCATGCCGACCAAGCCGGTGGCGAATTGGTCGAGGTTGGTTTTGCCCAGCGGGATGGCTCCCGCCCGAACTAAACGCTCCACTACAGTTGCGTTTTCTTCTGGAGTATAGGCAAATTCCGCACAAGCTGCCGTCGTTGGCAAGCCGGCAACGTCGATATTGTCCTTGATCGCGAAGGGGATACCCCAGAGCGGCGTTTTTGCTGGATCAAGCAGCGCGAGCCGCTCCAAATAAGGGCGCAGCCGCGCAAGCGCAGGCGGTGTAATCCAGATGTTCATTGCGGCATCCCGCTCGGAACGGCGGATGATTTCTTCAATAACCGCCTCAGGCGCCAGCTGCTTGGCGGCATATTTTTCACGCAGCCACTGCATGGTAATCACTTCAGGAAAAGTAACAGCCGTCATACGAGCGACACCTCTTTCTGGATTTGCATAATGCCAGCAACAAGCTGGCCGGTATGAACCTCATCACCAGGCTTGACATAGATCGAAGCAACAACCCCGTCACAGGATGCCTGCTGGGAAAACTCCATTTTCATGCTTTCGACAATGATAAGCGTATCGCCCTTTTTCACCTGATCACCTGGACCTACGAGCACTTTCCAGACGCTTCCCGGCATATTGCAGCGAATGGCCTCCGCTCCCGCAGGAAGCTCCTCTTCTTCGCCTTGAGCCGCACCATCCTGCTCAGACACATATTCCGCAAGCCCAAGCGCCTTCCAGCTCTCGCGCTCTGCCTTGAACGCCGCCTGCTGGGTGTCGCGGAACGACGCCGCATCCTTTTCAATAGAAGCAAGAAACAGCAAATAGTCATTCAGTTTAAAGGCCGTCTCCGTAATTTCGACATCAAAGCGACCACGCGGGAAGTCCTCGCGCATCTTCAGCAGCTCATCCGCAGCAACGGGATAAAACTGAATTTGGTCAAAAAACCGCAGCAGCCACGGCTTGCCCGCCGTGAAGCTCTTCGTCGCCTGCAGCTTATTCCACATTTGAATCGTGCGCCCAACAAATTGATAGCCGCCCGGCCCTTCCATGCCATAGACGCACATGTAGGCTCCGCCAATTCCAACTGCATTTTCAGGCGTCCACGTCCGCGCCGGATTATATTTGGTCGTCACCAGACGATGCCGCGGATCAATGGGCGTAGCAACTGGCGCACCCAAGTACACATCTCCCAAACCTAGCACCAGATAACTGGCATCGAAAACAATTTGCCGCACAGCCTGCCTATCCTCCAAGCCATTGATCCGGCGAATGAACTCTATATTGCTCGGGCACCACGGAGCATCCGGACGCACCGTTTGCTGATAGCGGTCTATCGCCAGCTGTGTGGACGGATCGTCCCATGACAGCGGAAGCCGCACAATTCGCGATGGAACTTCAATGGTCTCAAGCGGCGGCAGCAGGCTATCCAGCTCCAGCAAGCGGCGGCAAGCATCGCGGGCCGTAATGCGAGTGCGATCGATATGCACCTGCAGCGAGCGAATGCCCGGCGTAAGATCAAGCACCGGAAGCGAAGCATCCGCCCGTATGGCCTCCATCAGCACATGCACCTGAAAACGGAGCAAAATGTCCAGCTTCAGCTCGCCATATTCCACGAGCAAATTCTCATCCCCGCTGCACCGAATAGCGATGGGAAAACGCCGCCCCGCCTCCTCGCTGACGAGCAGCGGATAGGACGGCGAAAGCAGCTTCCCCCTAGGCTCAGGGAGCTTCAGCTCTTGAAGTGGCGCCATGTCGCCTTCGCCAAGCGCCAACAGATTAGCTTCCTGTGCTTCGCGCAGCACATCAGCCTCTTCAAGCGTCAATAGCTGAAAATAGACCTTGTCGCCGGGATGCAGCTGCCCCAGCTTCCAAAATTCGGCCGAAGCCGTCGTAACCGGACATACAAAACCGCCGAGGCTCGGGCCATCCGGCCCCAGCAGAATCGGCATATCGCCGGTCAAATCAAGCGTTCCCACAGCATAGGCATTGTCGTGAATATTAGAAGGATGCAGACCAGCCTCCCCGCCATCCTCTCTAGTCCAAAGCGGTGCCGGGCCAATTAAACGCACGCCTGTGCGGGAGCTGTTAAAGTGAACCTCCCACTGCGTTTCGGTTAACTGCTGCAAATATTCCGGCCGCAAAAATTCCTCTGTACAATGCGGTCCCGGTATCACGCCGATTGTCCACTGCCCTGTAATGGCCGGACGGTACGCAGGAGCAAGCTCCTTCGCTAACGGTGCGGATAAAAAGTCTCGCGACAGCTCCGAATGTTGATCAGAGTCATGCGATAGCATGCCGCCAGCGCCGTGAACTCTCAGCACATCCCCAGCCCGCAGTGCCCGGCCGCCATGACCGCCAAAGCCGCCCAACGTAAACGTTGCAGCACTACCCAGAATAAGCGGCATATCCAGTCCGCCTGCAATTTGCAAATACGTCCGAAGCCCCGCCGCCGCCTCGCCGAAGCTGAGTACCTGTCCCGCTTTTGCTAGAATAGGCGCATACAGAGGAACAAGCTCGCCATCCAGCTTCGCTTGCATATCAGCGCCCGTCAGGCAAAACCGCATAGCAGCGCGGAATCGATAAGAACCGCCGCGCAATGTCAGCTCCAGGCCCGCTGCCTGATCCGAATTGCCGAGCAGCTTGTTGCCGAGACGGAAGGAGTAAGGGTCCATCGGTCCGCACGGCGGCACACCGACATCCCAATGCCCGACTCTTCCGGGCCAATCCTGCACCGTCGTCTGCACGCCGCCATCCAATACCTCAATGGCTTGCTCCACTGGCGCAAAGCCCTCCAGCATCCGCGTATAAACAAGCCCCTCCTTGCAAGCTGCATCCTCAAGCAGCGCCTGCACATATTGCAAATTCGTCGTCAGGCCGTACATCCGCGTCTGGGCCAGCGCCTCGCCCAATTTGCGCAAAGCATCGTCGCGATCCGTGCCGTGCACAATAATTTTCGCTAGCATCGGGTCATACAGCGTCGTAATGGTCATGCCGTCTCTCACCCATGTTTCATTGCGCGCCTGCTCTGAAAATCTCGCTTGATCCAGCTGCCCTGCACTTGGACGGAAGCCCTGCAAGCAATCCTCAGCATAGATGCGGGCCTGAATGCTATGCCCCTGCGGCTTCCCCACCAGTGATTGCAGATCACGCAGATCGCCCGCCGCTTCCCGCACCATCCATTCCACCAGATCGAGGCCAAGCACCTCTTCCGTAACACCATGCTCTACCTGCAGCCGCGTGTTCACTTCCAGAAAATAAAAAGCGGCCGTTTCCGGGTCATATAAATATTCCACCGTCCCCGCACTGCGGTAGCCCACTTCGGCAGCGAGCCTCGTTGCCGACTCCATCATGGCCTCGCGGACACTATCTGGCAAATGGGGCGCCGGACTTTCCTCCAGCACCTTCTGATTGCGCCGCTGCACGGAGCAATCCCGCTCACCGAGCGCAACAACCTCGCCATAGCTGTTGCCGAAAATCTGCACCTCGACATGGCGCGCCTTGGCGATGTATTTTTCCAAAAACATGCCGCCGTTCTTGAAATTCGTCTCCGCCAGATGACGAACCCCCTCATAAGCAGCAAGCAACGCCTGCTCATCGCCACATACCCGCATGCCGATACCGCCGCCGCCTGCCGTGCTTTTCAAAATAACCGGATATCCGATTTGCTCCGCACGCAGCGCCGCTTCTTCCACGCTGTCAATCAGTTCGGTTCCCGGCAGCATCGGAACACCCGCCCTTGACGCCAGCTCACGGGCTGAGTGCTTCAGCCCAAACTGCTCCATTTGCTCCGGGGTAGGGCCGATGAATACGATACCGCGCTCGGCGCAAGCACGGGCAAACTCTGCATTTTCACTCAAAAATCCATAGCCCGGATGAATCGCCTCCGCACCTGTTGCGATCGCCGTCTGAAGAATGAGCTCTGCATTCAAGTAGCTCTCTTTGGCGGGACCATCCCCAATCCATATCGCTTCGTCGGCATTATCGACATGTCTGCTGTCTTGATCAGCCTGCGTATAGACAGCCACAGATTGAATGCCCAGCTTGCGCAGCGTGCGCTCGATTCTTACGGCAATTGCGCCGCGATTAGCAATCAGTACCTTTGTAAACATAGCGACCTCTCCCCGCATTTATTTATTCATTCCAGATCAGCACCTGTACAGGTGTTGGGTTATAGGCATTGCAAGGATTGTTCAGCTGCGGACAGTTGCTGATGAGCACCGTTGTCCTGCCGTGCGATTGCATCTCTACGTAATAGCCAGGCGCGGATACGCCGTCCGCAAACTGCAAGCCTCCTTCAGCGGTCACCGGCACATTCATGAAAAAATTCACGTTCGGCGCCAAATCGCGCTTTGTATAATCCGCCTCCCGCTTCGACAGCTGGAGCATGAACGTATCGCGGCAGTTGTGCATATGCAGCTTTTCATGGGCATATCTCACCGTGTTGCTCTGGGCAGAGCAGGAGCCGCCAATCGTATCGTGGCGTCCGCATGTATCGGCAATGATTGTCACAAGCGGCTTGCCTGATTCCGCCCGCAGCACCGACCCCGCCGTTAAATACACATTCGCCTGCCCCGCAATCGTCGCGATGGCACTATAGTGATCTTCCGGCTGATCAGCGTCGTAAAAAAGCGTATCCGCCGCCTGATTGCCTTCCAGATCGACAATTCTGAGCACTTGGCCAGGCAGCAGATCATGCATCCAGCCATCGCCTGCCAAAATCGTTTTACTATAAACAGCCTCCGCTACCTTACGCGGGCTTTCTATTAGATTAAATGCGGCCATTATTATTCGCCTCCTCGCAAAGCGTCGTATTCCCACGTATTTTCAAACGCACGGCGATTTTCCGCACGATAGTTCACACAGTAATCATGCTCCCGATCTACCGCTTCCGCAGCCAATACTTCAATCAGCACAGGAACCGATGGATAATCCCTTCTTGCATCGAGCGGGTTAGGCGTATTCGATAACACTAGCAGCACATCCATTTCCGTCCTAAGCGTTACAGCGCTGCCCGCCTGGCAATGATGCTCCGCATAATGCATATCACCCTGCTCGTCGCAGCTGATTTTGGAAAACCAATTGACGACCGGCATTAAATCTCTGACACCCATGCCGCTTCGCACGAGCTCCACCGCCAAATTTTCCTGCCCGCTTCGCAGCCAAGCGTTTCGAAGCTCCTGATAAGTCGTCGCGCCATAGCGCTCATCCGTCAGCTTGCGGCTTGTGTAGCCGCCAAGCGGATCATGCCAGCCCAGCTCATCTTCTACAATGCTGGCCATTGCGCGTCCATTGTCGCTCATCAACACATTCCCTTTGGTCAGATGTGAGGTATGCTGCGCCTTAAGGGTATCGGGCATATTGTAGCGTTCATTCAGATCTGCGGCACTGAACAGCATGGCAGACACATTAGCCCCACCTTCAAGGGCAGTCAAACGAATGAGCTTCCCCCGTCCAATAACGCCTGACCACTTGCCTCCAGCTTCAATTGTCTTGCTCCACCCTTTACTCATTTCCACTCCGCCTCCCCGTGAATATAAATAAAAAAAGCCTGGGAGATTGATCTCCCAGGCTTTTATCCTTCCGTGTTATACAGCGATTCGCGCCGCAGCGCTTATATTCGACTGTATGCCGTCTCTCGGACCAGGCTTAGCTTTCATCAGATGAGGCACTCCCCATATGCAGCTAACGGAACCCTAGACAGCGGTTTGTTTCCAGTTTATTTAGCAACGGAAACCTATATTCAATTGTCATATAACCTAACATTAAATAGATTATATGACTGTTGAATATCATTTGTCAACGATTATGTTAGATAATATAACATTTAATGCATCGCTATATAATCACATCAGCCCTCTACGGCATTGAGTATGCGTCTAATCGCTCCTCCTGGTTTAGCAAAATAGTCATCTTCTTGATTTTTCGCTCACTTGAAGCGAACCAATTTCGAACTTCTTCAAACCCCGCTTGAGATGATTGCAGATCAGCCGAAGCCATCCAAAATTGATCATTATCTACCCATTCGTAGTCAGGAATCGGCCAAGTTGGCGTGAACATATACACTTTAGCCAGCTCCGCCCTCTCATAAGGAATGACCTTCATCCGCACCAAATCAACAGCAAACAAAACATGCCGAACAACCTGCCCGCCTTCATTGTAGCCAAATCGCAATAACAGCCTATTTTTCTCCGGTGAAAGCTTATAATCTTGAAAAATGCCATCCGCCAAGCCAACGCTCACAAGCCCGGAATTGCTTTCCTTCACCAAAATAGTCGAGCATTGCTTATTGGCACAATTGTACTTCAGCAAAATAAAACGTTCTTGATCCGCGATATCGAGCGTTTCCACTTGAGTTCGTTCGACTTCTTTTTCAATATCAGCAACATCAGCTTGCAAGCCCAAGTATTCCTTATAGAGCGGGATATCGCCAATAGCCAATTCCACCTTCTCGCCGTTAGCCCCTTCGACCACGAGCATCTCAGGCCCAACCTTCTTCACTTCCAAGCGAACCGAATCAGCCGCATCAGCACCAGCAGGAGCCTCCTTATGATTAGCCTTCAAGAAATAAACAGCCGCTGCTCCCGAGACAAATACAAATGCCATCACAATTACAAGCACCAGAGATGACCTCTGCCGCTTTTTGTTCATTTTCATCCCCCCATCCGTCATACCACTAACCCTCACGCCTGCAACATACGTACTACTAGCTTTACAGTTAACGACGCTTCCTTCTATAAAAAAGTTACAAGGCAGCCGCGCTCGTTCAATGACCACTGACCCGTTGAACCACCCACCTCAAACAAAACCAAACAGCAGCTTATCGTCCTTAGACGGCAGCTGCTGCTTGGTTTTGCTCTTTCCTATAATTAGGCTCTCTATCTGCTTCTCTCTATTCCTTAGGCTCACCAGCATTTTCCGGAGGCTCGGCAGGTTTTGGCTTGGGTAGCCTGCCAGAGCGGCTGAGCGCCTCGCGCAGCAGAAACTCAATATGCCCATTAACGCTGCGAAATTCCTCATTAGCCCATTGCTCCAGAGCGCGGTGAATGTCAGGATTCAGTCGGAGCGGAAAAGCTTTCTTTTCTTTTCCCATTATCGACAGCTCCTTACGTGTACAAAGACCCGGTATTAATGACCGGAGTAGCAGAACGATCCGATACGATCGCCACCATCAGATTGTTGACCATCGCCGCACGCCGCTCCACGTCCAGCTCAATTCCACTATCCTCCAATTGCTTCAACGCCGCGTCCACCATGCCAACTGCGCCTTCAACGATTTTCTGGCGAGCCGCCACAATCGCTGTCGCCTGCTGCCTTTGCAGCATAGCGCTAGCAATTTCCGGCGCATAGGCCAGATGCGTCAGCCGCGTCTCAATCACTTCAACTCCCGCAACAGCAAGCCTGCTTTGCAGCTCCTTGAGCAGCTCTTCAGCCACTTCCTCCGAATTGCCTCTGAGCGACATCGCATTCTCATCCGTATGCGTATCATACGGGTGCTGCGCCGCCGTGTGGCGAACAGCCGTCTCGCTTTGGATTTCTACAAAACGCTCATAATTGTCGACATCGAAGCTGGCACGGGATGTATCCGTTACTTTAAATACAACAACCGCCCCAATTTCAATCGGATTTCCATCAGCATCATTGACTTTCAGCGTATGGCTGTTAAAGTTGCGCACTTTAAGCGACACCTTCTGCTTGTTCGTCAGCGGAAGCGTCATCCACAGCCCCGCATTTCTTACCGTACCGATATATTTTCCGAAAAAGGTGATGACCTTCGCTTCATTCGGCTGCACAATCGTCAGCGAGGAAGCCGCGATAATAAAAACAAGAATCAGCAGAGCACCTGCAATTATCAAAAGAAAGTCCGGCTGCGAGTCCGATGCGCCAAACACAATAAGAATGACTCCCCCAACAAGTGACAATATGCCAATGAGCAATGCTAAAAATCCATTCACATGCCAAGCTTTGTACTCCTTCATCTGTCAGAACACCCCTTAGTATTAATTTGATATATTTATGATATCACTTTTTACATTTATATGCAAACCAGCGCACACAGCTAAAGCCGTCCTCTGGCGGCAAAGCAGTCGTTTCGCGAAGAAATATAGAGAAAAGACGGAAAAATCATATACTTTCCTATAATTAAAAAAAGGCCCGCAATCCTAAGGGAACTCTCCCCATTAGACTGCGGGCCTTGCATAGCAGGCACTGCTATTCTTTTTTTCAACCAGAATTTGGACGCAAACGTGAACGTGATCTTGATTGTAAGCGCAAGCACGCCAGATCCCTATAACTTCCGATCCCGATCCCGCTCCAACGCTTCGCGTTCATCATTTCAGAAGTTCATGCCCTTCACCAAGGTAGACTTGGCGGTCACAATAGCAGCTATTTCAACAAAATCAAGGGTTAAGGACAGACAACGGACTCAGGAGCAGCTAATACACTCCCCCAGCCCCATTTTGACAGGATAATATAGGCGATAACGGATTCCCTGTCCGCTTACGGCCCGAAATCAGATCAAAAGCCAAAATAGCGGAACCTCCGTCCTCGAACGCTATACCCAAGGAAATAATCTGCGGTTCAAAAAGGCAAAAATGCGGTCGCTAATCAAGCCCAGCAATCCGATGACGAAAATGCCAACAAAAATTTCCTCCGTATTCAAAAATCGCTGTGCCTTCATAATCGCATACCCCAGCCCGCTGTTGACCGCAACCAACTCCGCCACAACCAGATACGTCCACGCCCAGCCGAGAATAAGCCGCATCGTATGCATAAGCTGCGGTTGGATTGCTGGTATCAGCACCGTTTCAATCGCCTTCCAACGACCTGCTCCAAGCGTAAAGGAGGCTTGCAGCAAATCTTGCGACACCCTGCGCGTATTGTCAGCTACCATCAGCACCAGCTGGAAGAAGCAGCCGATGAAAATAAGCAGCACCTTGGCCCATTCCCCAATCCCTGCCCATACCATAATAAGCGGAATGAAAGCGACCGCCGGCATATAGCGAATAAATTCCATCGGCGGCTCCACCAGCGCTTCGCCGAACTTGAACGTTCCAGCCAATATCCCAATGGGAATGCCTAATACACACGCCAACAGGAAACCCGACATCACGCGGAATAAGCTAACGCCAATATGGTTCCAATAATCAGAGCTGCCGAGCAGCTCTATAAAGGCAGCGAGAACGACATGCGGCTTCGGCAAAAATACAGGATTCACAGCCTCCGTATAGCTGAGCAGCGACCACAGCAGCAGAAGGAGCAGAAAAGAGCAGCTAGCGGTAATCGCAAACGCCCGGGACCCAATATCTTTAAAAATCTGTATCCGATGCGGCTTCCGCCGCCGAACTGCTTTCATCGCCATCACTTCCCTGCTGTTGTATTTTTGATGAATTGCGCGTCGAACAACCCGCTCACGTCATCAATGTCACCGACCATATCAAGTCCGCGCAAGAAATCCGCCGTCTGCCCCGCCGTATATTCAAGCGAGGTATATTCATCACGCTTCTCGAAGGCATGGAGATTATCCGCTTGCGAGAACAGCTTGATGCCGTCAAATCCAAGCTTGAGATCCTCCGGGGTCGTCTCCGCCTTAGCCGCGAGCAGCTTCAGCACCTCTTCCTGATTGGCTTCATAATACGCAAGCGCATCGAACCAAGCATCCACCACCTTCTGCACTTCAGCGGAACGCTTCTGCACGACCTCTTCACGGAACACAAGCAGATCCGGAATAAGCCCCGGCGTATCCTTAGAGGAGAACAACACCTTGCCCTTGCCTTCTTTCACCGCAATTGTCTGGAACGGCTCCCATAGAACAGAAGCATCAGACTTTCCGGAAATAAAAGCAGGGCCCGCATCATTCACCGTCATATTGACGTAGTTCACATCTTCTTCCTTCATGCCATTTTGCGCCAAGGCAGTCAGCAGCAGCAAATGATCGACAGTTCCAAGCTCCGTCGCAACCGTTTTTCCCTTTAAATCCTCAATCGACTGAATTTCCGGTTTGCTGACAATAGCATCGCCGCCAAAAGAATTGTCATTTACCAAAACCGCTTTAAGCGGAATTCCTTTTGAAAAAGGAGCAAGCGTATCGCTCAGCGTCTGGCTGTTCGCATCGACTCTCCCCGTTGCCAAAGCTTGAAGCGAGTCGCTGTATACCGGGAAAAACTCCAGCTTGACGTTAACGCCATGCTTTTCAAAAAAACCTTTTTCCTCTGCTACATACCACATATACCAGCCCGGCCACGGGCTTAGGGCAATCGTGATCGGCTCCCCCGCCCCTCCTTCCTCCGCTTTGCCACCTGAATTGCTGCAACCCGACACAACAAACACCGACACGACAAGCAACCCTAAGAGCCAAACCTTCCACGACTGTCTCATTGTCCCACCCCTTGTTTTTATAGCTCCAGCCCTTGAATAACGGGAGATTGAGCCAAGTGTAAACAGCTGTCGCTGTCCTCTGGCAGCAAAGCTGCCGTTTCGAGGGCGAAATATAAAAATGTATAAGTATGTAACTCATACTTTTTTATATTTCTAAAAAAACAAAAGCCCGGGAGATTGTGATCTCCCAGGCTTTTATCCTTCCGTGTTATACAGCGGTTGCCGTCATCTCTCAATGGATGCACACTCGCCGTACGCCGTCTCTTGGACCAGGCTTGATAAGGCGCAAGCGCGCTTGCGACCTGTCAACGGAACCCTAGACAGCTTGTCGTTCCCGATGTGTACAGCCAGCATAGGAACCATATTTTCTTTTTGTTAGAATACCTTACATTTATCTGTATTATAGTAGGCCATCCAACATTCTGTCAATACTCATGTCATGTTAATTTACGTTGTTTTCATCTAAAATGCTTTGTATTATGCAGCAGCTTTCACCGTAGTATTTTCCGGCACTTCCAGCGCTCCGTAAGTAGTGAACCATTTTTGCATAGTTGGGAAATCGCTTGTGTAAGTCAGAGTCAGCATAAGCAGAATACGAGCGTGAGACGCATTCAAATTATCCCCTGCCAAAATCCCATCGCTGCCGCCGTAAATGTTGCCCGATCCGGTTCTTGTCGTTGTTACAAAAACAACGCCCTTCTCAATCGCCTTCGTACGCTCTTCTCTCATTGCAGCGGAAATGCCGCCAGCTCCTGTACCCGCTGTTACAATCCCTTTTGCCCCGCCGTCTACGAAGCCTTTAATCGCCTCGCCGCCAGCTCCTTGATACGAATAAGCAATTTCAACCTTCGAGAAGCCGGCCTTCGGCAGCTTGGACAGATCAAACGGCGTCACCCACTCTGCATCGGTTTTCAGCGCTCTTGTCGGCACGCGGTAAATTTGAATAATTGATTCATCAATGTAGCCCAGCGGGCCAAATCCTGGCGACTCGAATGTATCAAGACGCAGCGCGTTTGTTTTCGTCACTTCGCGCACAGCATGAATCTCATCATTCAGCATGAGCACGGTGCCGAATTTCTTCGTCTTGCCGCTTGCTGCCAGCTTGATCGCATTAAACAAGTTCGCCGGAGCATCGCTTCCGATTACTGTCCATGGACGCATAGAGCCTGTAATAACAACCGGCTTCGAGCTGCGAACCGTAAGATCGAGGAAATAACCGATCTCCTCCATCGTATCTGTACCCGTCGTAACGACTACACCGTCATATTTCTTCAACGCTGCATCCACTGTCATCGACAGGCTTGCCAAGTCGTCCATCAGATAAGCCGATGAGCCTTTGTTGCCAAATTGCACAGTCTCAACGTCCGCCATCTTATCCAGATTCGGCAGGCTCTTCACCATATCTTTAATTAAAAGCGTACCCGCACGGTACGTTTGAAAGCTTGTCTCATCCGTTGATTGTCCAGCAATCGTGCCGCCTGTACCAATAACCAGAATGTTAGGGAGCTTCGATTTCTGGAAGGAAGCAGGCACCTCAGGGAAAGCAATTGCCTGGATAGCAGCCTCAGCGGCTCCTACAGGAGAAATAAATGTTACGAGTGCGATAATGGCAGAAAGCGAAAAAACAGTCATCCTTTTAATAGACAGCATCATCTTGGTTCCCTCCACTTAACTATAATATAATCTCTATTGCGTTATATTATCTCACACAATTAAATCAAACAAGTGACTTTATACCTAGTTATGTAAGAATAGCTGACATTAATTTAATAATGGTGTGAAGTCTTCCGCTAAACAATCCAACCGCAAGATCGCCTTGTCCCGCCCCTTATATTTCTAAAAAAAACAAAAGCCCGGGAGATTGTGATCTCCCAGGCTTTCATCCTTCCGTGTTATACAGCGGTTGCCGCCAGCTCTCAATGGATGCACGCTTACCGTACGCCGTCTCTTATGCAGCAGCTTTCACCGTAGTATTTTCCGGCACTTCCAGCGCTCCGTAAGTAGCGAACCATTTTTGCATAGTCGGGAAATCGCTTGTGTAAGTCAGAGTCAGCATAAGCAGAATACGAGCGTGAGCCGCATTCAAATTATCCCCTGCCAAAATCCCATCGCTGCCGCCGTAAATATTGCCCGATCCGGTTCTTGTCGTTGTTACAAAAACAACGCCCTTCTCAATCGCCTTCGTACGCTCTTCTCTCATTGCAGCGGAAATACCGCCAGCTCCTGTACCCGCTGTAACAATCCCTTTTGCCCCGCCGTCTACGAAGCCTTTAATCGCCTCGCCGCCAGCTCCTTGATACGAATAAGCAATTTCAACCTTCGAGAAGCCGGCCTTCGGCAGCTTGGACAGATCAAACGGCGTCACCCACTCTGCATCGGTTTTCAGCGCTCTTGTCGGCACGCGGTAAATTTGAATAATTGATTCATCAATGTAGCCCAGCGGGCCAAATCCTGGCGATTCAAATGTGTCGAGACGCATTGCATTTGCTTTCGTCACTTCGCGCACAGCATGAATCTCATCATTCAGCATGAGCACGGTGCCGAATTTCTCCGTCTTGCCGCTTGCTGCCAGCTTGATCGCATTAAACAGGTTCGCTGGAGCATCGCTTCCGATTACTGTCCATGGACGCATAGAGCCTGTAATGACAACCGGCTTCGAGCTGCGAACTGTAAGATCGAGGAAATAACCGATTTCCTCCATCGTATCTGTACCTGTCGTAACGACTACACCGTCATATTTCTTCAACGCTGCATCCACTGTCATCGACAGGCTTGCCAAGTCATCCATCAGATAAGCCGATGAGTCTTTGTTGCCAAACTGCACAGTCTCAACGTCTGCCATCTTATCCAGATTCGGCAGGCTTTTCACCATGTCTTTAATTAACAGCGTACCCGCACGGTACGTTTGAAAGCTTGTCTCATCCGTTGATTGTCCAGCAATCGTGCCGCCTGTACCAATAACCAGAATGTTAGGGAGCTTCGATTTTTGAAAGGAAGCAGGCACCTCAGGGAAAGCAATTGCCTGAATAGCAGCCTCAGCGGCCCCTGCTGGAGAAATGAATGTTACGAGTGCAACAATGGCAGAAAGCGAAAAAACAGTCATCCTTTTAATAGATAGCATCATATCGAATCCCTCCAGTTAACTATAACGCAGTCATTATTGTATTATACTACCTCATATGTATATATTTAACAAGATATTTTATAAGAGTAACTAGCATTCATTTTATGATAATGTCATAGGTTCTATTGAAGCAGCCTGTACCTGTGCAAGCATTGACAAAATAATTTTAGTGCTATACAGTACTAATATGAAAACAAAACAATCCAACCGCGAGATCGCCTTGTATACGGCCCAACAGTTATTTTTGAGCAAAGGTTATTTGGTTACGAGCATGGATGACATCGTTGCCGCCAGCAAAGTGTCCAAAACGAATATCTATTATTATTTCAAAAGCAAAGAAGAGCTGCTATCCGCCATTATTGAACGGATGATCAGCCAATATGAAAGCTTATTCCAGCACATTGGCAGGCAGACTGACGTCCCTGTACTTACGCGTCTGGATAAATTAGTCCAGCTTTTGACCGAGCAGGATGCACGCTGCCTTGGCGGCTGCCCATTTCTGACCCTCTATACGCAGGCGCCGCTGGAGAACGGACCATTCCGCGAGCAGTTTCGCCGTTTTTTCCAAAGCCAGCTTTCCTTTATTGAGCAATTGCTGCATGAAGGCATAGCGCGCCAAGAGCTCAAGTCCGACCTGCCAGTCGAACCAACCGCCGCGCTCATGCTGTCTACGATTGAGGGAGCGTTATTTTTGCAGCATGCCAGCCAGAATCCAAATACCGTTCAACATGCGTTTCATGCTTTAGCAGCCTTGCTAAAGTAATTTTTTTGAACATTTTAGTACTGTATAGTACTATTTCTTGGGAAGATGATTCCCTTTTAACTAATAAAATGATTGAAACAGAAGGAGCAAGCATATGGCACATTTATTCGTTACGGGCGGTACAGGATTTATTGGACAACGATTGATACAGACCCTTGCACAAACCAAACAGCACATAACCGTTCTCGTTCGTTCTTTAAACAGATATGAGCAGCTTTTGGACAAGCTGAACCTTCAGCATAACGAGTACATCAAACCGGTATGCGGTGATTTGACGCGGCCTTTGTTGGGTTTGAATGAAGAGGATTTGGCGCGAGTGAAAACGGCAGAAGTCATTATTCATGCGGGAGGCCCTATGGATATCAGGCTGAGCGACGAGCAGGCAAAGCAGGTGTTTTTACAAGCCTCGCAGCATATGGCAGATATAGCCTCACTTATTCATGCGGAGACGACGCTGCGCCATTTTATCCATTTGGTCGGCTTTAAAAGCCCCTTCCGCAATGAGGATCTATCGCAAAAAGAGCAGGCTATTGCGTCTCTCAACCATGAGCCGCCATACGAACAGGCCAAGTTCCTCGCCGACCTGCACATGCGGGAGCAAAGCGCAAAGCAAGGCTACCCCCTGTCCGTCGTTCACCCCGGCGTCGTCATTGGCGATTCCGCAACAGGAGAGACGGAGCAGCTCGGCGGTCTGGGCCTGTTAGTTGATGCTGCACGCCGAAAGTTGATGGCGCTTGTGCCGGGAGGCGAGAAATATTGGCTGCCCCTGTTCCATCTTGATCACGCCGCAGCCTTTATCGCCGCGCTTGCCCAAGAAAAGCATCCCATCAGCCAAACGTATTATTTGCTGCAAGCAAAGGAAGACAGCCCTAATATGAAGCAGCTTATTACAACGATGGCAGAGGAGCTTCGCGTAGCAAAACCCATTGGTTCTCTGCCGCTTGGCTTCCTATCCAAGGCGCTTGGAAGCCCGCTGGGCAGCAAGCTAGGCATTCCCCAAGAATCGCTGGGCTTTGTCGTAGACGATTCTTATTCGCTCGATTCAGCCCGACATATCCAACAAAAATATGCGCTGGACTACAGGGTAACGCCGTCCGCTCTGCGCCATACGATCACTGACCTCGATTTTCGCCTCTCGCATTCAGTGACAGCACATAAAGGCTACAGGCAGAGCAAGTTAGGCAATATGACTGCACTGCACAATAACAATAACAATAACAATAACAGCGGAAATCCGATTATTTTCATACCTGGCACCTTTAGCGGAGCGGATTGCCTAATTCCTCTGGCTAATCATTTTCAGAATGCCCATGTATGGCTCCCCGATCTCCCCGGGTTGGGCAGAAGCCCTTATCATCATAAGTCCCAGGTAATGGACGGCCATGTGGAGAGCTTTATAGAAGCCATCGAAGCAATGGATACTCCCGTCACCTTAATCGGGCATTCTTACGGAGCGCTCCTTGCTGCCAAAATCATGGAGCGTCTGCCGGATCGAGTTGAAGCGCTCGGACTGCTGCAGCCCGTCTTCCATCCGGCACCGTCCATGTATAAACAGCGCTGGCTTACAGAAATGGCGCTCTCGCGCATGAGTGAGGCTGCGCTAGTGAAGTCGCTGATCAAGCAAAGCTGCTTCGAATCAGAGGCACAAATTCCAGCTGAATATATCCGCTATGTGCAGGAAGAGCTGCGCTCCCCGCGAGTAAGAAAGACGCTTGCCGGGCTGCTGCGCGAGCTGACCCTTCCGCAAAGCTTTCAGCTTTCGCCAAGCCAGTGGGACGAGAAGAAGGTTTTTATTTTATGGGGAGAGCAGGAGCGGAACTATGAGCTGCCTGATCGCTACCGCCATTTGCAGATGGAACTCCTTCCTTATGGGCATCATTTCCCGATCTCCCATCCGGAGCAGACCGCCCAGTTGCTGCAGCAAAGGTTCGGATATTAAGCAGCCCTACCAAGGTAATGAACAGTCTGGGTGTAATTCCCCCTCTATATTTCCGATATAAAGGAAAATAGATTTTTTTAGGAAGGACTACTGATTCATGACCACACGTACAAAAACGAATCCTTTATTTGTAACTGCCTTGTTTATTTTAGGGCCTATTTTGGTAATTGCTTGTTTTGCCTGGTTTTTGAATACAGGCTTTATCGGTGTAGGCCTCAGCGATTTTGCCAAAGCTCTCATACACAAAGAATGGGATTCAAAAGCATTTATGATAATGAGCGAATTTCGGCTTCCAAGCGCAGTAGCCCTGACCTTGGCAGGGGCCGGCCTCGCCGCCTCGGCAGCTATTCTGCAAGGGCTCATGCGCAATCGCTTGGCTGCGCCTACGGCTTTTGGGTTGACCGAAATGTCGAGTCTTGTCCTATTTTTAGCTTGGCCGTTTATTTGGAGTGAAGAAAATCCTTCTTCTATACCCATTCTCTCAGCCGCACTCTGTATCGCCGGCTGTCTGGCAGGATGCATGATAATGTATGTATTCGTACGCCTCCTTAAAATCCCATTATCCTCCATGCAGCTTATATTTGCTGGAGCTTTTCTTGGGACAGCCGCCCATTTCACTATATTGCTTGTTCGTCTTTACGCCAATGACCGTTACGATCTCAGCGCAGCTTTGACAGCAGTAAGCGGCGTATACATGACAGGGAAAGGCTCTTATGCCTTAGCTTCCCTCATTATTGCCGCCTTGGTCGCTGCTGTAGGGTTATCCTTCTTTATTTCTAAGCATTTTTATGGAGTGAGGCCAGCCGGAGCTGTTGTATATGGCTTATCCGCCGCAGTCGTTATTTTTATGACGGGCCTTTCTGTTTGGCTGGTTGGCCCAGTAGCCTGCATAGGCTTAATAGCATCTGCTTTGCTCAGAAAATGGTGCGGCAATGATTACCGCATCATTATTCCAGGCTCGGCCATCATTGGAGCGATTGCATTACTACTCATAAGCATTTTAAGCAAATCCGTATCGCCCCTTGGAGATATCCCGATTGCCCACACAAGCAATGCCATTGCGATTCCATTATTTATCATTATATTATGGAGGCATTATCGCAAGGCGGAGACACAGGACATAGACAGGGTATAGTACGGCATTCTTCATAAAATACAAAATAGGCTTACCTCTCTAAAAATCAGCTTGCGCCTTTAGAGAAGTAGGCCTTTCTTTTTTTCGCTTATTATCTGCTTTGAGGCGGGGATGCCAGAACCGGGGCAAGGGATGAATCGGGGCATTAAACTGTCAAATACTTCTTGATTACGTCGTCGCTCAGCTGCGCGAGTGTTCCTTCCCATGCGATAGCGCCCTTTTCTAATATATAAAAATAATCGCCCACGCTTTTTACAAAGTCGAGGCTTTGTTCAATGAGCAAAATCGCCGTCTGGCCGTCCGCCTTAATGGAACGAATGACCTCGCGGATATCATCCACAATGGAGGGCTGAATCCCCTCGCAAGGCTCATCGAGCAGCAGCAGCGACGGCTGCGAAGCGAGCGCTCTGGCGAAAGCGAGCTGCTGCTGCTGCCCGCCGCTGAGATCACCGCCGCGCCGCGCATACATTTCCGGCAGCACCGGAAATTTCGCAATGGCATCGGGCGGGATCATATTCGCCTGTCCGCGCCCCCGCCTCTCCCGCGGTGCAGCCTCCAAGCCGATGAGAATATTTTCGTATACGGTGAGCTGTCCGAAAATCTCTCTGCCCTGTGGCACATATCCCATGCCTCTCTTCGCCCTTCTGCCCGGTGCACGCTTCGTCAGATCAACGCCGTTATAAGCTACTGTTCCATGTCGTGCTTTCAGCAGCCCCATAATGCTTTTCATTAACGTCGTTTTTCCGACGCCGTTACGCCCGAGCAGGCACACAACCTCGCCAGCCTCCACCTTTAACGATACATCGCGCAAAATAATGCTTTCTCCATAACCCGCCTCAAGCTGTTGAACGGCTAACATCCGCATCCCGCCTTTTTCCCAAGTACACCTCCGCAACCCGGACATCCCGCTGCACATCCTCCATCGTGCCTTCCTTGAGCAGCTTGCCCTCGTGCATAACAGTCACCTTGCTTGCAAAGCTGCGCACAAATTCCATATCATGCTCAACGACAACGATGGAGCGTTCACGCGCAATTTCCTGAAGCAGCTCCCCCGTCTTATCCGTCTCCTTATCGGTCATACCGGCCACCGGCTCGTCGAGCAGCAAAATATCCGGCTCCTGCAGCAGCATCATGCCGATTTCCAGCCACTGCTTCTCGCCATGCGACAGCCCGCCAGCACGGCTATCTTCTTGATCTGCCAGCCCGATCATCTCCAGCTGCCGCTTCATCCGTTTCTGCTCCTCCGCCTGAAGCCTCGCAAACAGAGTAGCGAACACCCCGCGCCGCTGGCGCAGCGCGATCTCCAGATTTTCCAGCACCGTCATAGAGGGGAAAATAGATGGGGCCTGAAATTTGCGGCCGATGCCCAGTTCCGCAATTTGATGCTCTTTTTTTCGCGTAATGTCGATATCGCCATTAAATGTGACCTGCCCCTTTGATGGCCGCACCTTGCCGCAGATCACATCGAGCATCGTCGTTTTGCCCGCGCCGTTCGGGCCGATCAGGAAGCGCAGCTCTCCTTTTGCCAAGGTAAGACTCATGCCCTGGATGGCTTTAAAACCGTCAAACTCTACCGTCACATCATTACACTGCAGGATACTCAATGGTTGGCTCATTTTTCGTCACCCTCCGCTTTTTGCCGAGCTTGATTTTGCCAAGCAGTCCCGTTAAGCCATTCGGCAGGAATACAACAACGATGACAAACATCGCACCGAGAAAATAAGTCCAGCCTTCGGGGTAAGAGGTGCTGAATTCGCTTTTTGCCCAATTGAGCAATACAGCGCCCAGCGCCGCCCCAATTAAGGTGCCGCGCCCGCCAATGGCTACCCACAGCACCATTTCAATAGAGGGCACAATGCCCATCATGGAAGGCGAAATAATGCCAACATGGAGCACAAACAGCATGCCCGCAATACCCGCAAATGCGGCAGATAAAGTGAAAATAGCCATTTGGTACATCGCAGGATTATAACCGATGAAGCGCACGCGGTTTTCCCCATCGCGAATGGCGCGAAGCACCTTGCCGAAGCGGCTGCCGACAACGTAGCGGCAAGCTACAAAAACAGCGATCAGCACCAGCACCGTAACAAAATATAAAACCCGCTTCGTATCCGGGGAGGCGAGCGAAGCGCCCAATATTTTGCCAAATCCCGTCACGCCATTCGTTCCGCCCGTAAAAGCCTGCTGCCCGACGAGCAGCGTCGTCGTAATAATAACCAACGCCTGCGTCAAAATCGTGAAATAAACGCCACGAATTCGATTGCGGAAAGTGAAAAAGCCGAGAAATAGCGCGAGGAGCGCGGGCATTATTATGCCCATCGCTACCGCAAAGCCAAAGCTGCTGAACGGCTGCCAGAACAGCGGCAGCTCCTTAAGCCCGCTCCAGCCCATAAAATCCGGCAGCTTCCCGACGCTTGCCTCCAGCTTCAAGTACATCGCCATCGCATACGCGCCAATTCCAAAAAAGATGCCATGCCCGAGGCTGAGAATGCCTGTATAACCCCAAATCAAGTCCAGTCCTAACGCCACAATAGCAAAAGCAAGAAATTTTGCGAGCAGATTGAGGCGAAAGTCACTTAAAAACATCGGCGCCGAGAACAACGCCGCGGCCGCAGCCGCATAACCTGCCAAAATCCACAAACGCTGGGGTGATAACCTTCGCTGTTCCATTTTCACCCGTCACCCCTTTCCCTGTTAATCAAGCGAGCGTGTACGCATTGCCACAAATCCGGAAGGACGCCATTGCAGGAACGCCACTATGCATAGGAACACCAGTACCTTGCCGAGTGAAGCATTCGTCCAATATTCAAACATCGTATTAAACACGCCGATCCCGAATGCGCCAAGCACCGTACCAACCAGCTTGCCGACACCGCCAAGCACGACGACCATGAACGCATCAACAATATAATAGGTGCCCAGAGAAGGGCCAATTGGCCCCATCAGCGTTAAGGCACAGCCCGCAACTCCTGCGATACCCGAGCCAATCGCAAAGGTCATTGCATCTACGCGGCGGGTCGATACGCCAAGGCACGCCGCCATATCGCGATTTTGCATAACGGCACGCATGCGCCGCCCCTCAAGGCTGCGGTAAATATAGAAGTACATGGCGATCAGACAGGCCGCGACCAAGCCGACAATGAACAGCCTTTTGTAAGGAAGCACGACATCGTTCAATATGCGCATGCCGCCATTCAGCCATGAAGGGCTGGTCACCGCCACATTGGGAGCGCCAAATATGGATCGTGCAAGCTGCTGAAGCACAAGGCCAACGCCCCAGGTTGCCAGCAAGCTGTCAAGCGGCCTGCCATACAGATGGCGAATCAGGCTGACTTCCAGCAAAAGGCCAAACAAGAATGCAATCAGGAAGCTCGCCGGAATCGATAAAACAAAATACCAGTTGAACCAGGAGCCCGGCATATAGGCGTGAAACAGGTTTTGCGTCAAATAGGTGGAATAAGCGCCAATCATAATCAGCTCGCCATGGGCCATATTAATGACCTTCATTAAGCCGAACGTAATGGCCAGCCCCAGTGCGATAAGCAGCAAAATCGAGCTAACACTAATGCCATTGAACAGCTGCAAAATAAATACGTCCATTCCGCTCTTCACCTCCTGCGATGGCTTGCGCCATCGCCATTATCCTGCTGCTGTTATAGGCATTTCACGCCCACGGGGCGTTCCGGAAGCATGAGCCGAGCCTACATTCTACTCAGATGGCTGTATGCTTGCAGCCCATTCATAGCTTTTCAGATAGGGGTCTGGCTTCACTGCTTCACCGGAATTCCACAGCTCTTTAAACTGTCCGTCTGCTTGAACCTCGCCGATCCTTACAGTTTTGTAAATATGCTGCGTCTCGCCGTCAATGCGCACCTTGCCTTCTGGCGCATCCCACTCCAGCTCCTTCGCAGCTTCCTTTACTTTGGCAACATCAGTAGAACCCGCCTTCTCTACGGCTGCTTTCCATAAGTACACTGCCGTGTATCCAGCTTCAATCGGGTCAGCCGTCACTCGATCCTCGCCAAATTTCTTCTTATAATTCGCTACAAAAGCCGTATTGGCTGGGGTATCCGTCGTCTGATAATAGTTCCACGCCGCCAAATGCCCTTCCAGCACATCTACGCCAATGCCGCGGATCTCCTCCTCCGCTACCGATACTGACAATGTCGTCAAATCCTTGGCGGAAATGCCTGCATCCTTCAGCTGCTTGAAGAAAGCAACGTTGCTGTCACCGTTCAGCGTGTTAAATACGATGTCCGGCTTTGCTTCTTTGATTTTGCTAATAATGGTGCTGTAATCCGTATGTCCTAGCGGCGTGTATTCCTCACCAACCAGTTCTCCGCCCTTAGCCTTGAGCTGTTCTTTAATAATTAGATTAGCCGTGCGTGGAAATACATAATCTGATCCGAGCAAATACATTTTTTTGCCGCGATTTTCGAGCAGCCAGTCAACAGCTGGCACAATCTGCTGGTTCGTCGTCGCTCCCGTGTAGAAAATGTTCGGCGATGCCTCCAACCCCTCATATTGCACCGGATACCAGAGCAGGCCATTCAATTCTTCAAATACCGGCTTCATCGCCTTGCGGCTTGAGGAGGTCCAACCCCCGAACACCGTCGCCACCTTATCTTCGGAAATCAGCTTGCGCGCTTTCTCGGCAAAGGTCGGCCAATCCGATGCTCCATCTTCAACGACCGGAATAATTTGCTGGCCCAGCACGCCGCCTGCTGCATTAATTTCTTCAATGGCCATCAGCTCTGCATCTCTTACGGACACTTCACTAATCGCCATCGTACCGCTGAGCGAGTGCAAAATCCCTACTTTAATGCCTTCTGCCGCCGCAGTTCCGCTACTTCCCCCCGCGGTTTCCGAAGGTGTGGTTGAGGCTGTCTCTTTGTTTCCCCCGCATGCCGACACTACAAGGCTAATAAGCAATAAGATCATTCCCGCTTGAATTACATTTCTGTTTTTCATTTCTCCACTCCCCTAAGTTAAGCATTATTTGTATAAGAGCTATCTAAAAACCGAACGTTAAGAGAAATTATGTATGAATCGTTCGTTCAGAGGCAACGTTCGCAGGTTCATTATAGATTGGCAATTTATCTCATGTCAATATATCTAACACAACTTTTTCTTATTCTATTCCATTCGACAAAAAACTTGTTTTTATGACATAATTATTCAGTAAAAAGATGATTCCAGCGCCTCATTTGCACAGTTCATCACTCTCCCTTTATATTTAGGTTATTTTATCTAACATTAAATTAGACTTCCAGCCTGCTTTTACGTAGCGCTATGCCTCTTGATCATTCGCTGCTCTTGTTCTCAAGCACAAAAAAAGCAGCTATGCGCCGCTTAGCGCATAGCTGCTCTATCTTTTGTCTATTGATACGACTTCCTTTTGTTGCGTCTGCCTTTATCATCGCTTAATCTTGAACGGCACTTCAAAGCTCTGAACCCGTCATGACTTAGCAAGCGCACCCGAACCCGCTGCTAAACCTTGTGCAGCCTTATGCTCCAGTTCATGCTGCCGCTCAGCTTTGAGCAGAAATTTCCTACCCCGCCAGCGCAGCAGAGCAAGTGTGCCCCGAATGTACTCATCCAAAATCATGCAGGCATAAATGCCGAGCAGACCCCAGCCCATCTCGATGCCGACCCAGTAGGCCAGCCCCGTTGCAATGAGCCACATGGAGATTAGCGAGCTCCACATCGTAAACCTTGTGTCACCGACTGCGTTTAGCGCATTCCCCATCGCCATATTGACCATTTTGCCTGGCTGCAAGATTAAGTTAAGTCCTAGCAGCGAGACGCCCAGCGCTATGATTTCATGATTTTGCGTAAATAAACCGAGCAGCTGCTTGCCGAATAAGAAAATAAGCGTGGCATTGACCGTAACGATGGCAAGCCCGATCCACATGGCGCGATACGCTATGCCATAAGCTTCTTTAATTTTTCCCGCTCCATACAAATGGGCAATTTGAATTTGCACAGCCAAAGCAATGGAATAGCCCAGCATAAAGCAAAACGATTCCAGTGTATTTAAATACGTTCGGGCTGCCAGCTCATTCGTGCCGAGCATCGCCAAAAAAGTATAAATAAGCAGCTGTGTAAACACCCAGCAGGACATATTGACGCCAAGCGGCCAACCAATTCGCAGCACATCGCCAAACAGCTTGCGGCTGAATTTTGCAAGATCGCGAATCCGGATCGTACGTTCAAAGGCATGCATGAACATAACAAACAGCACCGTGACGGCGAGCAAACGACAGATGACCGTCGATATCGCTACCCCTTTCAGCCCCCATTCCGGGAAGCCGAAGGCGCCAAAAATAAAGGCATAGTTGAGAACCACATGTACAATGTTCATGCCAATAGCTGTATACATCGGTCCCTTTGTATTGCCGGTGTTGCGAATCGCCGTACTAAGCGCCGCCATCAAGGAAATGAGCATCATGCCCCCGCCTACGATGGAAATATAAGTTTCAGCAAGCGGCATTAAATGCTCTGGCAGCTTGAGCAGCGAAGCAATTTGCCCCGGCATCGTATACAGTACGATGCTCAGCCCAACCCCAATTATGCCGCTCACACTGACCGCCATTATCGCAATCGTCCGTGCTTCCTCGCTTTTGCGAGAGCCCAGCTTTTGGGCAATGAGAATGCCGGCTCCGCTCGCCACTGTAATAAACAGCGTCGTGAGCGCCTGAAACAGCTGATTGGAGAAGCCGACAACGGCAACCGCCTGATCGGAAATCCGGCTTACCATCAGCGTATCTGCCGCACCTAGCAAAAATTGTAAAAATAGTTCAATAAAAATCGGCCATGCCAGCAGCCACAGCGAAAATTTTTTATTCGTTACTGCCATTTTCCTATCTCCCTCTGGAGCCAGCCTTGCTCGCTCTACCGTTGCTCTTGTATCATTCGTCATTTCAAATTATAGATGCTATACTGAGCATGATGTATCATTTTCAAAACCGAAACTATTAAAATACAAACTTCAAAGCAAGGAGGAAGCACGGCCACATGACGATGATTCATTTGACGATTCCCCCGCTTCCCCATTACATTATAGGCGGCCTCTCCATCGCCCCGGCAGGACGCAGACACCCGAGCAGAAGAAATATTGGCGTGTTCGATCTGCTAGTCGTGACGAAAGGCTGCCTTTATATCGGTGAAGAGGAGCGGGAATATGAGGTGCAAGCTGGTCATGCGCTCATATTGCGACCGGATGCTTACCATTATGCGACGCTGGCATGCCAAGAAACTACGGCTTACTACTGGATTCATTTCCAGACAACTGGAGCATGGAGCATTTCAGAAAGGCTCGCTGATCAGCAGGCTGGCGGCGGCAGCCTTGAGCGTATACAAAACAATAATTATTACACGATGCCAACCTTTACAAAACAACTCCCGCAATTTGCGAAGCTGCTCCAGCCTTCCCGCATGGACAGCCTGCTGCGGCAGCTTGTGCAGTTGAATACGAATGACCATATTCCCGGCGTCAAGTGGAAGCAGCAGCTCGCTTTCCAGGAAATTATGGGGCAGCTTTCCGCCTCCTTGGAGGTAACTGGGCCTTCTCCCTCCGCGCAGTGCGCTGAGCAAGCCGCCTCGTATTTGCGCGAGCACTACCGTGATCATATAACCGCACAGGAGCTAAGCGAGGCCGTTAACTTTCATTCTGTTTACATTGCGAGATGCATGCAAAAAGAGTTCGGCTGCGCGCCCTTCGATTATTTAATGCGCTTCCGCTTGGAGCAGGCCAAGCTGCTTCTGCTTCAAACGGACCTTGCAGTCGCCCGCATTGCCGAGGAGGTCGGCTTCAATCAGCCTGCCTATTTCACCTCCTGCTTCTCGCGTTATGAGGGGCTCTCGCCGCGCCAATACCGCCAGCGCTTCTCGCATGGCTGAACGACGCGTGCGCCAAGCAGGCACAGCAAAAATCCCCATGCCGCCAGCTCATTAGCTGGACATGGGGATTTTTGCGTATCCTATAAGCTTATCGCATGCATGCGCGATAGGCGTTTATTACTTCGCCGCAGGCGATGCGGACGGTTCTACCGACGCGCTAGGCGAAGCCGGTGCTTGCGATGCCGCAGCATCATCAGTTGCTTTCGCATCATCGCTTGCTGCCGGGGATTGCTCTGCACCTGGGGCAGGAGATTGCTCAGGCAGCGTAATTTTCACTTCTTGATTTTTCATATCTTCGCTCATGAAAGTGCTCATATGGGCGTAAGCTACAGCGCTCTCTACTGCTTCTTTCGTTGTAGCATCAAGCTTGTCGTAAGTCAGCTCATCGCGTTTCTCAACCAAAATGACATGATAGCCATATTCGGTTTCTACGGGCTCGCCAATTACGCCGATTTTTTGCGTCATAGCTGCATTTTTGAAGTTTTCAACCCAGTCGCCTGGCTTCGCATTTGCATATTGGCCGCCAGCTTCTTTGGAGCCCGGGTCGTCCGAATAGACCTTAGCAAGAGCCGCCCAGTCGCCGCCCTCATCCAGCTTCGCTTTTACTTCTTTGGCAATTTTCAGCGCTTCTGCTTTCGTGCGCAGTTCCTTCGTTTCTTGCGTTTCCGCATCCGTCTCGGAAGTAGCAATAAGAATATGACGAAGGGTTACGGTCGAATATTTGGCAATATTCGTTTCGAACTCTTTCTTAAGCTCTTCGTCAGTCACTTTGGATTTCATGTGATCCACGACAACCAGCATCAGCTTCATGTAGGCTTTTACATCGCTGTTCGTGATTTTTTTTGCTTCCAGCTGCGTTTTCAACTCGGCTTGCTGCTCCAGTGCCGCTTCAAAATCCGCATACTGCTTGTCCGTATCTGTAGTAGCCTGTTTCACCGTTTCTTCGCTTGCTTGAGCCGCCAAAATTTTGTAAGCAATGTACTGCTGCAGCAATTGCTCCTGGAACTGTGGCAGAGCCGTTACGGACTCATACCCTGGCTGCAGGAAATTAAATACCGCCAAATACTTGTTGAATTCAGCCTCTGTTACTTTGCCATTGTCCTTATAAGTAGCAACAGTCGCCCCTTCGCTTGTACCGCTGAACGAGGTACCGTTTCCTTCTTCTTTCTTCGAGCCGCAAGCCGCCAGAACCGTCATGACCAGCACTGCCGCGACTACAAGCAGAGCCAATCTGCGCCATGCCGATTTGCGTGTGTTGTGCAACATTAAGAAATCTCCTCTCAAATCATAAAGTTGATTGTATTGTAACAGATATGTGGGCCCTATTGCGAATTTACAGAAAATCAAGGAGCTGTGTCCTGCAGCTCCTCCTTCACAATGCGGGCATCCGCGTAACGCTTCAAAAACTGTTCAAGCAGCAGCAGGCGCTGATCCATATCCAGTCCCTTGCCTCGAAGGGTAACGACCGGATTGTCCTCCAGCGAGCTGCCTTGGTGGAAACGATTTTCAAAATGCAGGCACAGCTTGTCGACCTGCTTTCTATCGATCCGCTTCTTCTCGGCGGAAGCAAATCGAACGACGAGTTCATCATTGCGCTGGCTAATCTGCTCAATGCCATACATCGCGCCATACACCTTCAATTTGGCCACCGTCATCAAATTATCTACCGCCTGCGGCAGATTGCCGAAACGGTCGATAATTTCCTCGGTCAGATCATCCGCCTCATCGAAGGAGCGTACGGAAGCCACCTTCTTGTAAATCTCAATCTTCTGAATGCTATCATAAATATAATCGGATGGCAGGTAGGCATCTACGCTGACATCAATGAGCGTGCTGACGATTCTGCTTTCCTGCACAGGGGCGCCATCGAGCTCCGCTTTGCGCTTGCCAATCTCATCGGCAAGCATTTGCGAGTACAAGTCAAAGCCGACCGACGCAATAAAACCATGCTGCTCGGCACCCAGCAAGTTGCCGGCACCGCGAATCGCAAGGTCGCGCATCGCGATTTTGAAGCCGGAGCCAAGCTCTGTAAACTCTTTAATGGATTGCAGGCGTTTCTCGGCAACCTCCGTCAGCACTTTATCGCGCTGATAGGTGAAATATGCGTAGGCGATCCGATTGGAGCGGCCAACCCGTCCCCTCAGCTGATAAAGCTGGGACAAGCCCATTTTATCCGAATCATGGACAATAAGCGTATTGACGTTCGGAATATCAACGCCCGTCTCAATAATGCTAGTGCTGACAAGCACATCGGATTCGCCATCGAGAAAATCGAGTATCGTCTTCTCCAGCTCCTGCTCCGACATTTGCCCATGCCCGACCGCTACCTTCGCATCCGGCACAAGCTCCGAAATCAGCTCCGCCATCTGGTAAATTCCCTGAACGCGATTGTACAAGTAGTAGACTTGGCCGCCACGGGCCAATTCACGCTCAATCGACTCTCTGACAAGCGCAGTGTTGTATTCGACCACATAGGTCTGTACCGGGAAACGGTTTTCCGGCGGCGTCTCGATAACCGATAAATCGCGAACGCCCAGCATCGACATATGAAGGGTGCGCGGAATTGGCGTTGCCGTCAGCGTCAGCACATCGACGTTATTTTTCAGCTTCTTGAGCTTCTCTTTATGCGATACGCCGAACCGCTGCTCTTCATCGACAATCAGCAGGCCCAAATCCTTGAACACAATGTCCTGCGACAGCAGCCTGTGTGTGCCAATGACGACATCGACGGTACCGGCTTTGAGACCCTTCATCGTATCGTTTTGCTCCTTACGGGAGCGGAAACGGCTCAGCACTTGAATATTAAACGGATACCCCGAGAAACGCTCTCGGAACGTCTCATAGTGCTGCTGTGCAAGAATGGTAGTCGGCACGAGAATAGCAACCTGCTTGCCCTCAATAGCCGCCTTAAAAGCTGCCCGCACGGCAACCTCCGTCTTGCCATAGCCAACATCGCCGCACAGCAAACGATCCATCGGCATCGGCTTCTCCATATCCCGCTTGATTTCCTCGATAGCCCGCAGCTGATCCCGCGTCTCATCGTAAGGGAACATTTCCTCAAACTCGTTCTGGTAAGCGGTATCCTGTCCAAAGGCGAAGCCCGGGGCTGATTGACGCTGCGCATACAGCTTGATCAAGTCATCGGCAATGTCCTTAACCGACGACTGCACCTTGCTTTTCGCTCTCGTCCACTCGCTGCCGCCCAGCTTATTGATCTTCGGCTCTTTTTCCTCATTGCCCACATATTTCTGAATCATATCGACTTGTTCAATCGGTACAGACAGCTTATCTCCGCCTGCATATACGATGTGCAAATAGTCTTTATGAATGCCCGCAATTTCCAGCGTGCCGATGCCGACATATTTGCCGATGCCGTGGTTCTGATGCACGACATAGTCGCCAACCTTCAGCTCGGTGTAGCTCTTGATTCGCTCGGCGTTGTCTATCTTCTTGTCGATACGGCGCGCCTTGCGCTGCTTCTGGGAGAACATTTCTCCTTCTGTAATGACGACCAAATGCGAGGAGGGCAGCTCAAAGCCTGACTGCAGATTGCCTTCCAGCAGCGTAGGCGGCTCAATATTGTAATCGAACAGCACGCGGCGCATGCGCTCCATCCGCTCTGCATTTCCGGCCAGCATGAGCACATTGGCCCCAATTTTCCGCCAGCGATCCATCTCTGCCTTGAGCACGTTCATTTGCCCGTGGAAGTTTTGCATCGCCCGGCTCGTCATATTAAGGATGTTTTGCGGCTGCGAATGCGGAATTTGCCTTAAAAACAGCGATAAGAACAACGTAGGAAACCGCTTACCATACAAAACTTCCTCCGACTTGCACGCAAGCTCAAAGCCTGGAAGCGATTTTCCATTTTGCAGCAAATGGGTCGCCCATTCCGCTTCATCGCGCTCCAATTGCTTCGCCGTTTCGATCAGGCGGGTAGGCTCATCCATAATGAGCAGCGTATCTTCCGGCATATAGTCCATAATGGTCTGGCGCTCCGGATACAGCAGGGAAATATATTTATAAATATCGGTGAAATACATATGCTCGCGCAGCTTCTCCAGCTCGCTGCCGATTTCCGAACGAAGGCGCTCCTTCGCCGTACGGTCGGACATTTTGCCAAGCTGCTGCTCCAGCAAGGCTGCCGCATGGCTGGCTGCTGATGCAAAGCGCTCTGCGCTCGCAACAATCTCCTGGCAAGGCGGAACCGTATACGTCTGAATGTTATCCTGCGACCGCTGGTCAGCCGCATCAAACGTCCGAATGGAATCGACATCATCGCCGAACCACTCAATCCGGTAAGCGGAAGCTTCAGTCAACGGGTAAAAATCGACGATTCCCCCGCGAACGCTCATTTCACCACGGGATTCAACGCGATCTACGCGAACATAGCCAAGTCCCGTCATTTTTCTTAGGAAGCTGTCTATCGGAAGAACATCGCCTACACTAATCGTAATTTTTGCTTCTGCCATAACGCCGCGTACAGGCAAATAGCGCCGCACACCGGAAAAGGGGACGACAACAATCCCGCGGAAGCCCTCGGACAGCTTGATCAGCACGTCCATTCGCTGTGCCAGCGTCTCAGGACTCGAGATCGCCGATTCGGCAGCTACAAGCTCATTGGCGGGATAGAGCAGCACAGTATCCGATGAGAAGCATTCCTGAAGATCCTCTGCGATTTTCTGCGCTGAAAACATATTATGTGTCACGACTAGCATCGGACGGTCTATCTCTTCTTTCACTGCGGCCATCAGCACTTGTCTGGATGAGCCAGCAAGCCCTGATACCATCTGCTCGCGCATTCCTGAACGGATTCCGGCTATTATGGACTGCACATCCGGATCAGCCGCAAAAGCCTGTATTAACGCTTTCAATCGTCTCGGCACCCCATTTCTATAAACAGACCACTTATAAACTCTTAAATTAATTTCAAGCAAAACCGCCCACCTAAAAAGGTGAGCTCAGCGCTTTGCATGTATGAATCGCTATCATCGAAAAGAAGCCTCAGCCAGCCGCCAAGGCCTTACTATACTTGTGAGCTAAACCTTTCCAACTACTTCCAAGCCACCTTCAACTATTGCAACGGGCTCGCGATCAAGTTCAGCTCGGGATTCGCCTCCAGCGCTTCCCGGCAATAATCGCAAATCACCTTAACCGTCACGTCTCCGTGCTGGTCATACGTAATTATATCGCTGCGCTCTTCAAGGGTCAAGAAATCGAACCCCAGCTGCTGCTCGGTAATTCCGTCCCCGCCTGCAATTGTCCCTATAGGCGTACGGCAGTGTTTGCAAATATAGTTTACAGCCATATGTATGCCTCCTGAAGAATCGTTATACCCTTCAGTATGCCCGGCTTTACCCTATTTTACGCATTTTTTCTAGAGGTGTGCTCAAAAAGCAGCATCACGGCATGAACAGCCTAGCCTGTTATCCCAAGCTAGCGATTAAACTTCGCCATCGTTTCCTCGAACGACGCTTTCAGCGAGAACTCCGCCGCATCGCAGGCTTGATCAATCATCGTTTTTAGCTGCTCCTGCTCGCTTTTTGGAAAATTGGACAGCACATAGTCGGCAATGTTGCCGCCGGGCTGCGGACGTGTAATCCCCATGCGAATCCGGTCAAATGTCTGCGTGCCCAAATGCGCAATCAGCGATTTAATACCGTTATGCCCGCCTGGCCCGCCTTGGAAACGAAGACGGATACGCCCAACCTCCGTATCGAGATCATCGTAAACGACGAGCCCTTCGGTCACATCGGACTTAAAATAATCGATGAACGAACGCACCGATTCTCCTGATAAATTCATATACGTCATCGGCTTGATCAGCACAACCTTCGTTCCATTTACATTGCCCTCGCCAATCAGCGCCTTGCATTTGCTTTGCGTCACTTGGATGCCCCAACGCCGTGCAAGCTCATCTATAACCATAAATCCAACGTTGTGCCTCGTCCCCTGATATTGCGATCCAGGGTTGCCGAGTCCCACAATCCATTTCATAGCGGTCTTTCACTCCTTGCTGTCTCGATCCTTATCGATTGTTATGTTCTCCATTTTACCTTATTTTCCTTCATTGCGGGCAATATATTGCAGCAGATGGCCGAAATTATCGATAATGCTGTGCCCCTCTTTTATGAAAAATGTTCCACGTGAAAAAACGTTCTAATTTACTGATACGCTCGCCATCTAACAAACTATCCTTCTTCTATTTTATATCACGCCATCAGAATCACTAGCACGGCATAAATATAGTATGAATGAATATTGTATGTTATAATTAACAAAAGGAAATATTCGTAAAAAGGAGTGCATTGAATTGGGCTTGTTGTACAACAAAAAAAGTCAAATAATAGTAACACTTCTTTATCCTATCGTAGTTTTTGTAATACTAAGCATAAAGCAAACACTAGAAACATGGATTATTCCTGTACTTGTTACAGTTTTATTTTGTATATTGTGGAGTAATGTGTGGTATTTAATTACCTCTACCCTTCTAATGTGGGTCATATCAGTACCTATGTGGTTATTACTGATAGAACAGTCAAAGGGAGATCAAGGATATGCAATTTTTACATCATCATTGCCGTTTATTATTGCGTTATTCATATTCGTTGTTCTGATACCAGAAATATTAATTATTATTTTCAAGAATTTTATTTTAAACAAGTATTTTTATCAAAAAAGTTAATTAGATATTAATAAAAGAGGCTCTCAGATCATAAATCTGGAAGCCTCTTTTTAATCTAAAGTATAAGTTTCAGCTAACAAGTACACATTAATAACTTTTCCGATAAAAATCTTGTAGTATTAAACACCTTTTTTAATCCGATATCATCTTGACTATAGTTGCTCATAATATAAAAACGAACTTTTATGGAGTTTTAAATGATCCAGCGTATGTTAGATCAGAACTGTCAATAATTTGAGCTGGTGTTACATAAGCTTCTTTACTAGGAGTATAATAACCAATAATATAATCTGTATTACTATTTCCATAATAAAAAGCTTGCCAAATAAATTTTGAGCAATAGTTAGGGTTAATAGTTCCTAATTTGAAGTCATTCCAACTAAATACCGGAATACTATAAGTCGTTACTTTATTATAATTATCTTTTGCCCAAGCTGCTGCTTTACTACCATGTGCAGCTCGGTATACTCTAATTGTTTCTCCTTTGCCATGTCTACCAAAGTAGTTATACAGAGCATCGGCTTTTCCTCCTGATCCTGCTCCATCATCTGCAGGATTTACATGGTACACCCTCATATCTGATGCGACAATCGCGACATGTCCAACAAATGCTGTAGATGACCCAAATGTTTTGGAGGAATACAACACGTCACCTGTTTTAATAATAACATTAGATCCTGGATAGTACTCTGGCAACTCCGCCTTAGGAGTAATTTGATCGGCACTCACAACAGATGGAATCATGAATAATAGAAAAATTGCTAATGAGAGAGCTAGTTTTAAATATTTTCTCACATTACACCACCAATTCTATTTTTTTACTTTCTCAATTATCATATAGCAATATCTATTGGAAGTAAATTACTATACTAAAAAATTGATATCGGTTCAAAAATAAAAATTGATTATAGTAGAAAGGATCTATGAAATTTCCTAAATTGTGTAAGGTTAGTAAAAGCAGAAAGAAACAAAAACATATGTATCGAGTTGCATTAAAGATTGCGGGGATTACTATATAAGCTATAGTAATTTAGAGACATAGTTCTTCACCTAATGCGAGGAAACATTTCAACAAACTCAGCATAAAATTTTTGCAGGCTGTCCGATCTCACCGTGATGTCCGAATAATCACACCCCTCCGACCATTTCATCTGCTCGCCATACCAAACCATATACTCCTCTTTGTTGATCAGGACTTTCGCCGGTTCAAATACCATCAGATCGTAGCTCATTATGGTTTCTCCTCCAATTTCAAAAAGCTTTTATGGCGAGCTTTTTAAAGATTCTCGCGCCCTGATTGCCAAAGCCAGTTGGAACCTTTTCTGATGAATAAACTACTCATACAAAATCAGACTTCCCTACTACTGCAACCTAACCCTTCCCAATAACGTCCATAAAACATGGAAAATAACCATTCCATATTCAACCATACCAGCTATAAGAGAGGAAATAGGAATATGCGATTATTTCGTACATTATGGATGTTTGCTATCATCACCAGCCTGATTACAGGCACGGTTTCTGCCAGCAGTGCGGATGGCACAGTCTCGCAAAAGGAGACGAAACCAGCGGCTGAAGCCCGCAATTATTTGTATTTAATCAAGAAGGATGGCAAATACGGCTACATCAATCAAACCGGGAAAATCGTCATTGAGCCCGTATACGACGGCGGTTCACGTTCCTTTTCCTTTAAACCGAATGAGCCAGTCCAAGTCACTGACAATAAACAGAAGAAAATCATCTATTTTTCGGCAGAAGGAACGAAGCTGTTTGAATGCCCTCAGGAACGCTGCGTTGGCATTATGCAGAACGAGCGGGTCATCTACACTGAGAAAATTGAAGGCGCAGATGGAAAGCTGCAGAAGAGGTATGGCTATTTGAATGCCAAGGGTGAAAAGATAACCGAGCCGATTTTTCATAAAGCCCGTGAATTTTCCGAAGGGCTCGCCATCGTGACGATGGGCAAAGGCAGCGGCTACATTAATACAGCGGGCGAGCTCGTCATTCCTTATCAGTTCAGCAGTTCAGCCAACTTTTCAGATGGCATGGCCGTAGTCGGATATTTGAAAAAAAGCAAGGATGGCATATCAATCAAATACGGATTTATTGATAAAACCGGAAAGCTAGTTATTCCTGCGCGCTATAATTATGCCGATTCGTTTACGGATGGCGCCGCACGCGTGTCTTCTGAGGACACCTACGGTTTTATTAACAAGAGCGGCGAGTTTCTGTTTGAGCCCAATTACACCGCTGTTCAGCCTTTCTCAGAGGGCCTTGCCTACGTTGAACGCAATGGCAAATCCTTTTTCGTCGATAAACAAGGAAAAAGAGCTACCATGAACGTGAGTTCCAGCGGCCCTTTCTCAAACGGACTAGCCCCTGTTCAAGCAGGCTCATCCTTTGGTTATATCAATCAGCAAGGTGCTTATGCGATCAAACCTGCGGCTGCATATAGCTATGCCGAGCCATTCCGGGGAGAGCTGGCTGTCGTCGAGCTCCGCGAAAATGCTAAAATGAAGACGCCCGCTATGAAAGCCTACATCAATAAGACAGGCGCAATCGTTTGGAACAATATTGAAGACGTGAAATGGCAGAGCTAGCTTCCTTTTTCACCCGCATAACCGTTATGCACAAAATAGTCCTGGGCTTCCATCCACTGGCGCGCCACAAAATCACGGCCCCGGACACGTACGCCCTGCTCGTATACTTCTATATAATAGCCTTGGCTGCCGGCCTTATGCGCATCCTCATCCGTCCACAAATAAGCGACGGATGCTGCGTTGAACATGGTTGCGATCTCGCCTTGCCCATCAAACACCGTATGCGGCGCATCCAGTTCCCAGTGGGTGTGCCCGGTGAATAATATTACCTGCGGCCAGCCGGCTAGCACCGCGCGCAGCTCTTCGTCCTGATTAACACCGTACCACTCCTGCTCCTCCAGCGAGCCGGCAACTGTATCTTTCAGCGGCTGATGAAGAAATAGGAACACGGGACGCGAATCCCCGCGATGCTCCTCCAGCTTCTCTCCAAGCCACGCTAGCTGCGTACTGGACAGCTCCGCATTTTTAGCCGTCTGGAGCTCAGAACCTAGAAAAATAAAATGGCTGCCGCCTATCCAGCGGTCATAATAAACAGCAGTCATCCCTGTATAATGCTTGAAGCTGCCGAGCTCCTGCCCTTGCTCCCAATCCTTCCAAGTATCATGGTTGCCGATCGTATACAGCATAGGCGGAAGCTCGCCCTGCCGCTTCACACGCTCGACAATCGCTGAAAACTGCGCATATTCCGCTTCATCTCCATGATCCGTAATATCTCCGGCATGCATAATGCCAGCGCTGCCCGAGGCAGCCGCCAGTTCTTGAATATCCAGCAGCGCCCGCTCAAAATGCTGATTATGCACATGGCTCGGGTCAACCGTTACATGAGTATCCGTAATGACCTGAAAAAACATCAGCGGCTCGCCGAGGCCAGGCACCGTCTCTTTTTCACACCACAAACTAACCTTCTTCATGATTAAAACTCCTTTGCTGATGCTGCCGCCTATGCTGCTTTTACTAATGTTGCTAATTTTACTCCCTTAGCCTTAGCCGCTTCGCCGCTCCAACTCCGTTAATTCCCTCTAACGGCTGCGCCATGCGCGCTAATGCTCATATTCAGCCCAACTACCCCGATAACGATAACTCCGACCCATAGCAGGGCCGAAAGCGGGATTCGCTCGCCGAACCAAATATAGCCCGCTCCTGTAATCAGCGTAATGCCTATGCCTGACCATACCGCATACGCAACGCTTACATGCATATAACGCAGGGCGAAGTTCAGGCACGTAAAGCTGCTTCCATAAAAAATAAACATAGCAATCGACGGAACGACACGCGTAAAGCTCGCCGATAGTTTCATAGATATTGTTCCTGACAATTCCAGCACAATCGCCAGTGCCAGCCATAGATAACCCAATGTTTACTCACCCTTCAGTATGAGTTTCCTCCACAGCAAGCTGCGAATAGGAAGCAATGATGACATCCGCCGAGGGAAGCACGCTCGCGGCCTGATTGGCTATGCCAATACATAAGGCCGCTCCTGCTGCCTGCCCCATTCGCATATCGCCATCGGTATCGCCAATAATAGCAATCGACGACGGGGCAACGCCAAGCTTCTGGCAAGCCAGCTCCAGCATATCGGGATACGGCTTGCTGCGCGGTACAAGATCCGCTCCTACGATGACAGAGAAGTGGGGCAGAAGCCCCATCCACTCCAAATGCTCGCGCGCCGCTTCGGTATCGTCTGCCGTGACGATGCCGAGCTTCAGCCCCGCTTTCTTGCACTGTTCAATAAAAGGGATAACGCCTGCAAGCGGGATAGCAGATTTGCGCCTTTTCAGCTCCCTATCAGCCTCTTCCTTGCTTTCCCTGACTAGCTGCATCGACTCGGCCCAGGATAAACCAAGCTTATAGCCTTGCAAAGCTGCAATGGCATACAGATCATTCATCGTCCCCATCGCGAGCGGCCCATTGCGGTCATACGCGCATACATTTCCCGACGCATCAAGGCTGGTTCCCCAGAGGGAGGGGAAAATCCCCTTCGGCAGCAGCAAGCCCTTAGCCGCGAGACGCGCTGTATAACGGCTAGCCAGCAGCTCGCTCCAATTTCCCCACATCGAGACAAAATCAATAATCGTTCCGTCTTTATCAAAAAGAATGCCTTCAACGCCGCACGGCTTGCCGCCGTCAACCTTAAGGCCAGCAACGGTATGCTGCTTCCCTTGAGCTTGTCTCTGGTTTCGCTGCTGTTCCTGCTCCAATCCATCTTGTAGGGCTTGTAGCGCTTCTGAACGAGCTGAATGTTCTGCCATCCCTTATTTGCCCTTCAACGCTTTATCCAGCTCACGCTGGGCGGTTTCCTTCGCCTGCTTCAGCGCCTTCTCTGCCGAAATGTTCTCGATTTGCACCTGATCAGCGGCTACAGTCAGCGCATCGTTGATTTTGCCGCCCGTCGGATCAAGGAATGGCTTCGAGCCGTGCGAAGCTTGCTGCAAAGGAATTTTGATTTGCGGATTTGTGTCGCTGAATGCCTTGAAAGCCGGATCATCCTGCGCGGACAAACGAACAGCAATGTAGCCTGTGTTCATCGACCAAGCCGCTGTATTTTCGCTTTTCGTAAAGAACGACAGCCATTTAAAGGCCGCTTCCTTCTGCTCATCCTTCGCTTTGGCAGGTACGCCCGCCATAATGGCCTGTGCGACTGGCTTGCCTTCGCCTACCCTTTCCCAGCCAGGCTGCTGCATTGCGCCAACGATGCTGAAGTCCAGATCGCCTTGGTCGCCGCTGGAGCCCGTGTAGCCTGCTGCTTGGCCCTTCATGACATCATCTATCGTTTTGTACCAGTATTCCCAGCCTTGTCCACCAGAGTGAATCGCCATCGTCTTATCTTCATGCAGCCATTTGCGGAATAAATCCCATGTCTCAATCCATTCCGGCGAATCGAATACGACTGTTTTGCCGTCATCGCTTAAAATTTTGCCGCCTTTGCTAAGTGCCGCATCAATCATATTGCCCGAGCCCCACATCGGCTCCCAGCCATAAAAGGTCGTTTTGCCGCCATCCTTTACAGACATCTTTTCCGCCGCTTTAGCCAGGTCTTCCCAAGTCTTAATGTCCTCTGCCTTAATTCCCGCTTTCTCGAAAGTGTCCAGACGGTAATACATCACTTGGGTCGTTCCATACATCGGCATAAAATACTGCTTGCCCGCTACTTGCCCTTGCTCCAGAAACGTTTGAATAAAATCTTCTTTCTTAAAATCCGGAGCAGCCGCGATATAGTCATCCAGCGGTTCAAAATACCCTTTAGCTGCCCAGTCCACATTGGAGGCTAGCACCGCAGCTGGCGGCTGATTGGCGGCAATAGCGGCCTGAAGCTTTTGCTCCGTTTCGCTGTAATCCCCCTGCACAACGCCTTTAACGATAACTTCGCTTTGCGATTCATTGAATTTCTTAATGAGTGCTTCCACATTTTCGCCCAGCTTGCCGCCAAGGCCATACCAAAACTCGATCTGCACCGGCGCTTTCGGCGCCTCTGAAGCTGCTGCCGATTGTTGGGGCGCACTGCTGCTGCTCGCTCCACCCGTCTGCGTGCCTGCCGTCTGTCCACATGCGCTAAGCGTCACCATTGCAAGTGCGAGCGACATCGTTCCCGCCCATTTCATTTTTCTCAACATGGTCCATTCCTCCACTATTTATATTGTTGATTTCGTAAAGCTACCCTACCCCTTAATGCCTGAAGATAAGTTAACACTCTGCATAATCGTCCGCTGGGCGAACAGAAACAGCAGCAAGAGCGGAATAATCGTGAAAGAGCTTGCCGCCATAATGAGCGGCCATTTCAGCCCGTAAGCACCCCCTTCCACGAAGAAGCTGCGCAGTCCCGCCGACACGAGCTGGAGATCGGGATTTTTCGTAATGAGCATCGGCCAAAAATAATTGTTGTACTGAGAGATAAATGTGATGAGTGCCAGTACTACGAACGAGGCGCGGGTCAGCGGCATCATAATTGTCCATAAAATTCGGCTGTGCGACGCGCCATCAATTTGCCCTGCCTCCACCATCTCATGCGACACTTGCAGAAACGCCTGCCTGATGAGAAAAATCGAGAAGACGCTGACCGCGTTTGATATAATCAGGCCCGCATATGAATCCAGCAAATAAAGCTTGGACAAAATCATATAGCTGGGCAAATACACCGCTGTGCTTGGAATCATGTAACCGAGCATAATGATGCCGGTCAAAAACCCTTTCAACCGAAATTTCATATGGGTCAAAGCATAAGCCATCATAGCTGAATTTATAATTTGCAAAAGAACGATGGCGCCCGCAACGATTACGCTGTTGGCTATATATTGACCGAACGGCGCTGCCAGCCACGCCTCCACATAATTGCTCCATAGCGGCAGCTCCGGCCATAATGTCGGCGGAAACTGCCAAATCTCATCATTTGTCTTTAGCGCGCTCGTCATCATCCAATAGAATGGAAATGCCATTGCGAGCGCAATAGCCAGCAGGCTAATATGCCGCAGCGCCAGCCCTGCCTGGTAAACACCCTTCATAACTCCAAATTCCTCCCTTTTAGGAGCTGCGAGGAATGAGTACCCACTTTTGCTGAGCAAATCTCCACGGTTTTGGGAGTCTTGTCAACAAATTAGCGGTACTTTATTTCGTCGCAGTCTCTTAGCTAGTTGTAATGCACCATTTTGCGGCTGACCGAGAAGGATAGCACGGACAACAGAACACAGATTGCGATCATAACGATGGAAATCGATGATGCTTCGCCAACCTGGAACGATTCGAAGGCCGATTGGTAATACAGATAAAGCAGCGTACGCGTAGAGCCTGATGGACCGCCTTGCGTCAGTACATTAATGGAGTCGTAAGCTTGCAGCGCATCGATCGTCTGTACAACGAACAGGAAGAACGTCGTTGGCGAGATAAGCGGCAGCGTTACGTGCAGAAATTTTTGAATTGCCCCCGCTCCATCGAGCCCGGCCGCCTCCAGCATATCTGTCGGCACGCTTCTCAGCGCTACAATGTAGAAGATCATCGCCCATCCGACCGATTTCCAGATGCCCACCAGCAGCACTCCGACCAAAGCCCATTTGGGATCTTGCAGCCAGCCAATGGCCGGAAGGCCAATTGCCCCTAAAATCGTATTTCCAAGCCCCACTTTAGGCTCTAAAATCCATGACCATACAATTGAAACGGCAACCGTTGGCGTTACCCATGGCGCGAATACGAGCGTCCGGTACAGAGCCGAGCCCTTAAGCGAGCGTCCGAGCAGCAGCGCCAGCCCCAGCCCGCCTGCCATAATAGGCAGCACGCTGCCAAGACAGAATAGCAGCGTCACCTTCAGCGACTGGTAGAAGGCGGGATTTTGCAGCAAATACACATAATTATCCAAGCCGACGAACAGCTTGTCCGGACTCATAAAATCCCATTCCACGAAGCTCAGATAAAAGACATAGGCCAGCGGCGCCAGCCAGAACACCGTAATCGGAATCATCGCCGGCAGCGTAAACAGCACTGCTTTTATCTCATTCAACCATCCTGTCCGTTTCAACACTCAAACTCTCCATTCAATAAAAATTTAATTAACGACCAAATGACCCGTTTACCGAAATAAAAATCTATAAATTCAAAATTTATTGTATACTCATTATGTCGCAGAACTATTAACGCATCGTCATCACCAGCTTAATTTCTTGTAAAGATACAAATATAAAGCTGGATTTTTAAGAATTCGCTATAATATGGGCAAGAGGCAGACGGGAGAAATGGAGGATGGTTATGCCAGACCATACGGAGGAGCAGGAGACGCAGCGGCTTGCCTTGCGCCAAACGATGATTGACGCAATCGCGCAAACGATGAATTTATATGGGGCGAATTATTCGTTCGGACAATTATATGGCATTATGTTTTTCGAGGATAAACCGATGACGCTCGACGAGATGAAGGCGCATATGAATATGAGCAAAAGCAATATGAGCTATGCGGTGCGCTCGTTAATGTCGTCGCAAATGATTATGAAACTGCCGGAGAAACGGGAGCGGCAGGACCAGTATCAGGCAGAGACCGATTTTTTCAAAACGTTCCAAAACTTTTTCACCTCCAAGCTCCAGCACGAAGTGGATGTCATGACGGAAGCGGCCGAATCGACTATTCCGCTGCTCAGCGAGCTGATTCTGGATATGAAGACGAGCGAGGAGGAGCGTATGCGCTGCCTGGAGGATTTGCAGAAGCTGCGGCATGCCGTGCAGTATTACGCTTGGCTCCAGCAATTCGTGGACCAATTAAAGGCGGGAGCCTTTTTCGAAAAAAGCACCTGAGCATGCCGTGATGCCGCGCATCGCAAGATTAGAAGGCTAGCGTCGAGAGGCGCTTCCATCCTATTGAAGATAGATGATTGACGATTGAAGGAAACTCGCTTATCAGGCACACAAAAAGCGGCCCCATGCAAATGCATGGAGCCGCTTTTATCGTGTGAAAATATATGGAAACGTTTGGGGACGTTTCTTTGCACCTATAATAATGATCCATCAGAAGCTGCCGTTCACGCTTGTCCTAAGAGCTACGAGCTTCTAACTAAGAGCGACAAGCTGCTGGGAGCCTGCAAGCTACGAGCTGCTGCCAACCTCTTTCGCATCCTCGGAGCGTATCTCGTGAGCAAACGTCTCGGCTGCCGATTCCTCCGCTTCCTCTTCGGAAAGTTCCTTCTGAGGAGCCAGCACAGTCACAACGACCTGCTCGGGATCGGACTTCACTTCTACACCGCTTGGCACCACGATATCGCTGACGAGCAGGTTGCTGCCCATCTCCAAATCCGCCACGTTCAGCTCAATGGAATCCGGAATGCTGCCCGGCAAGCACTGCACCTCAAGCTCATGGAGCATTACCTGCAAGATTCCGCCTTCCTTCACCCCGTTCGCTTCACCGAGGAAGTCGATGCGAACCTGCGTCTTCACTTCTTCATTCATGTTAATTTGATGAAAATCCACATGCAGCACTTGGCGCGATACCGGATCACGCTGTACATCCGTTATCATAACCGGCTTTTTGCCATGGGATGGAATATTCAGTTCCAGTACGGCCTTTGGATGCGAACGGAGCAAAGCCAGCAATTCTTTCTCTTCAAGCAAAACAGATGTGGATTGGGACAGCTGTTTGCCATATACGACGGCAGGCACTTTGCCCCGCTGTCTCAGGGAGCGCAGCTCACCGTTTGTAAGAGCAGTTCTTGTTTCGGCAATCATCGAGTTAGACATCATGGAAACCTCCTAGAAAAGTGATATTCCATATAGCTTTACCCTAATGAGCCAAAAAATAAACAAGCATAAACGGCGATGCCTTTTTTGAGGCCGCTTTAGAGGCAGCATCCGTGTCGCGGTGAAACACCGTCAACGAGCACACTGCCACCCCTGCTCCCCAAGATGAAACGGCTATCGCCGTCCTTTGGCGGCGCAGCGCGTCTCATTCCGGGAAATATAAAGGAAGGATGGGAGAATTATATCCTTTCCTATCCTTTCCTATATTTTAAGAAAATTAGTCCTTCTTGCTCTTTTCCTTCTTCGCTTTTGCACGAGTACGAATCTTCTCGGCATAGCCTTCCTTATTCTCCTGACGGGCGCGCGCAACCGCAAGATCTCCTGCCGGCACATCCTTCGTAATCGTCGAGCCAGCAACGACAAAAGCGCCGTCGCCAATCTTCACAGGAGCAATCAAATTGACGTTGCTGCCGACAAAAGCGCCATCGCCGATTTCCGTTACCGACTTATTGAAGCCGTCGTAATTGACCGTAATCGCGCCGCAGCCGATGTTGACGTCTTTACCTACTATCGCATCGCCTACATAGCTCAAATGCGATACCTTGCTGCCGTCGCCAAGCGTAGCATTTTTCAGCTCGACAAAATCGCCGATTTTGCAGTCTTCGCCCAGCTTGGAGCCAGGACGCAAATTCGCATATGGCCCAACCGAGCTTTTATTGCCGACTTCGGATTCGGCGATTACTGAATATTTTACGCTGACGCCGTCTCCAATGACCGAATCCTGAATATCCGCATTAGGCCCAATGATGCAATCCTCGCCAATGACTGTAGAGCCGCGCAGCACCGTGCCTGGATATATCACTGTATCTGCACCGATTTGCACATCTGCTTCTATATAAGTCGATGCTGTATCTATAATCGTAACACCTTCAATTAAATGCTTGCGGTTAATACGTGCGCGCATCAAGCCTTCCGCCTCGGCAAGCGCCACGCGGTCATTGATGCCAATCGCTTCCGCTGTATCTTCTGTGCAATAGCCTTGTACAGATTCGCCTGCTTGGCGGAAAATGCCAATGACATCGGTCAAATAAAATTCGCCTTGTGCATTATTGCTTGTTACCTTGGCAAGCGCCTCGAACAGCTTGCGGTTATCGAACACATACGTACCCGTGTTGATTTCCTTCGTCGCTGCCTCCTCTGGCGTACAGTCCTTCTGCTCGACGATTCTCTCTACCTCGCCGCTCTCGCCGCGAATAATCCGGCCATAGCCAGTCGGATCAGCGAAGGAAGCCGTCAGTACCGTTGCTGCCGCTCCGCTCGACTGCTGCAAAGCCAGCATCGCCTGGATCGTCTCTGCACGCACAAGCGGCGTATCGCCGCAAATAACGATCGTTTTGCCATCTTCCGCGCCAATCAGCGCCTCAGCTTGGCGTACCGCATGGCCCGTACCGAGCTGCTGCTCCTGCAGCACATATTCCGCCTGCTCGCCCAAATAAGCTTTAACCGTTTCCGCGCCATGGCCGACGATGACAACCGTCCGCTCGCTGGCTGCCTGTTTCACCGTGTCCAGCACATGGCCTACCATCGGCTTGCCGCATACGTGGTGGAGCACTTTATATCGTTTGGATTTCATCCGCTTGCCTTGACCTGCTGCAAGCACAATCGCCATTACTTTCAATTGCTATTCCTCCCAAATTAAAAGTCCAGCAAGCACAAGCGCCTTCATGCATGAAAGCGGCTTTTCTCTACCAGGCTCTAAATCTTTGTTGTCCTATTATATATACGGTCTGCCGCATCGATCTATCTACAAGAATATATCCCATCTTGGGCAAAAAGAAAAGGGAGCCCCCTTGGCCCCCTTATCCCCTCATGCAGATACTGATTTTTGCCCTCTAACGAAGCTGCTATTAAGCACCCTCTTCAATGGCCACTTCTTCTTCCGTTGCAGCGCGCTCGTACTCAGCGAGTACAGCAGCTTGAATTTTCTCCCGAGTGGTCGAAGAAATCGGATGAGCGATATCTCGGAATTCTCCATCGGGGGTACGCTTGCTCGGCATTGCAACAAACATTCCATTGTTTCCGTCGATCACACGGATATCGTGAACGACGAATTCGTTGTCAATCGTGATGGAAGCAATAGCCTTCATGCGACCTTCCGAATTGACACGGCGGAGTCTTACATCAGTAATTTGCACTTGTGTTCACCACCTTTGCCTATCTGGGACTTGGTGTAATATTCCACATTTTTGTGCCAATTCCTTCTCCTATTTTGGAAAAAACATGCATATTTTTAAAAAAATTTTCTATTTGAATTTTATCTGACTCTATTCGACAGGAATCGCTGCAATCACTTCAATTTCGACAAGCACATCCTTCGGAAGCCTTGCCACTTCTACTGCTGAACGTGCTGGTTTGTGGTCGCCAAAGTAAGAAGCGTACACTTCATTCATCGCCACAAACTGGTTCATGTCCTTCATAAAGACGGTTGCCTTCACTACATTTTGCAGGGTTGCTCCCGCTTCGGCAAGTACAGCCTCCAGGTTGCGAAATACTTGGTTCGCCTGCACCGTAATATCGCCCGTCACAAGCTCGCCAGCTGCATTAAGCGGAATTTGTCCCGATGTAAAAAGAAGTCCTCCAAGCTGAATCGCTTGCGAATAAGGTCCGATAGCGGCTGGAGCCTTATCTGTTGCAATAACCTTCGGTTCTAAATGCTGTGACATCATTTATTCCAACCCTTCTTTAGTTATTATCGTTATTACTCCGTGCGAAAATAATTGCCCGGAATGACCGTCGTCTGCTTGGTCTTCAAATCCACGGCCGTCAGCTTGGCTAACGACACATAATCTTCTAATAAACGTTCCTCGAGCTCCACCTCGCCCGATTCTACAAAGACGCCAACGCCGGCAACGGTCGCCTTGAATTCAAAGAGCAGATCCATCATCCCTTGAATGGTGCCGCCTGCTTTCATGAAGTCATCAATAATCAGCACGCGGGACTGTTCCTTAAGCGCGCGCCTTGCAAGCGACATCGTCTGAATCCGCTTATTCGAACCAGAGACGTAATTGATGCTGACCGCTGAGCCTTCCGTCACCTTATTATCACGGCGTACGATAACGACAGGCAGGTTCAGGCAAGCAGCTGTCGCATAAGCGAGCGGTATGCCCTTCGTCTCTACCGTCATAATGACATCAATCTTCCTCGCGGCAAAAGCGGTCGCGAACATGCGGCCAATATCGGCTAGCAGCTCAGGCTGGCCAAGCATGTCCGTCATATACAAATAACCGCCGGGGAGCACCCGTTCTGGCTGCTCCAGCTGACGGCAAATATTATTCATAATGCCCAGTGCATCAGAGGCATGCATCTTCGGTGCGAACTTTACGCCGCCTGCGGCGCCCGCAAGGGTGTTAAGCTCACCAATGCCCTCTTCTTCAAATACTTCTTTAATGATCGCCAGATCCTCGCTAATGGATGATTTGGCTGACTGATAGCGGTCCGCAAAAGCTGTTAGCGAGATTAACGTATGTGGGCGACTTAGCAGGTATTGCGTCATCTCTACCAGTCTTGCGCTGCGTTTTAACTTTTTCAAGGAATTCTCCCCCTGCTAAAATCCGAATATTATAATGTTAATATAACATTTTTATACGGATTTAATCAAGGGAAACGTCACTTTTATGTTAGCATTCTTACCACGTAAACTTCCTTGCAAAAGCCACGCAGCCCATTATATATGCGCGGGAGCTTTCCTTCTTTGGAAACGAGCCCGAATACTGTAGGTCCACTGCCTGACATTAACACGCCATCAGCTCCAAGGCGAATCATGCTCTCCTTGAGCTGGCGCACCTCCGGGTACAGATCAAGCGTTACCGATTCCAGCACATTGCCTAGTCCCCCGCACACATCGGCGAAGGAGCCGCGCTGAATCGCTGACACCATGTCAGCGGCAGACGGATGCTGGCCGATGCCCGCTACCCGAAACTTGCCGTATACATCTGCGGTGGAAACATTGATTGGCGGCTTCGCAAGGACGACCCAGCATTGCGGCGGGCTTTCGATCGGCTCCAGCCGCTCGCCGCGTCCGGTAGCGATGGCAGTACCGCCCGTTACGCAGAACGGGACGTCGGAGCCCAGCTCCGCTCCGAGCGTGCACAGCTCCTCCTCGGGAATGTTCAGCTCCCACAGCCTGTTCAGCCCTCTAAGGGCGGCAGCAGCGTCGCTGCTGCCGCCGGCAAGGCCAGCGGCTACCGGAATCTTTTTGTCCAAATGAATATATACACCTTTACGCACATCATAGCGGTCTTTAATAAGACGTGCCGCCTGAAACGCCAGGTTTTTCTCATCTAAAGGTATGTAGCCGGCCTGGCTCGATATAATAATCGTGTCGCGCGGCAGCTCCTGCATTTCAAGGCGGTCTGCAAGGTCTACCATCGTCATAATCATCTCGACCTCGTGGAAGCCGTCCTCACGCTTGCGAAGCACATCGAGCAATAAATTGATTTTAGCCGGAGCTTTTTCATAAATTTTCATCCTAAGCTCTCCCGTTCCTATCATTAACTTATCCAATATTATAGCAAACGGGCAGAAGAAAAGCTAAGAGTGCTGCCGCTTATATAAAGAGCGGCGACTCTTAGCCGATTATTGCTGTTTTTGCCTCGCTTTGCGAGTGGCTGGTTAAGGCCGATTGATTCCATTTGCTGCGGCTTGCTCAGCCATTTGGATCGCCCGCTTAACCATGTTGCCAGCGTCTTTGGCGCGAATGCCGCCCCAGCCTTCCTTTTGCACCGTATCATAAAAACCTAGATCCTTCGCCAGCTCATACTTTAGCTCCTCGGACATTACACTGCGTCTTCTGCGGCTCATGCGTGAGATCCTCCCTTGCTGCTGAATTGGTTATGCCCCCTTAGTATGCGACAACCCCGCAGCCCTATACGCATGAGCTCCCACTGACCGCTTCCAGCTTATAAAATGAAAAAAAACGCGAAGAACTGTCGTCTCCGCGTTTAGTATAGCCTGTCGGCATCTATAGATCTGATGTTATGTCTGGGTAATTCGGACTTGACCTTCATCATTGCATACGGTCACTTCCACCGACTCCGTCAGTATATCCGCATAACTGTAGGAAACACGCTTGAATGACTGCGATTCCTGATCCAGTTTAACAATGAAAACAGAAGGGTAGGTTTCTTCCAACACACCGGTGCGCTCAACGGTCTTACGACGACCGCCATTTGCTCGCAGACGAATCTTGGAGCCCACATGAGCTTCCAAATTGCGTTTTATATCCAGTAGGGCATTTTTTGCCATTGTCCACTACCACCTCTTTCCTTGTCCATTATAACAAAATGGAGAGGGGTTGTCAAACGAAGCAAAATATTATATCAGTCAACTTATTTAATTGTCAACGGTGTTTTCATCCATTTTTATCATTCCATGAATAATTTATCGAAAAATTATAAAATCAATGAAGCCGAGAACTGTTGCGAGTCTCAACTGCACTCGGCCGTTTGTTAAGAAATGCTTTGCAAGGACGACTCGGCTGCCTTAATTTTAGGTTTTGGCAAACCAATGCGGTACCTTCCCAGCGTCTCAATGCCGCCTACGCCATCAATGCCGCTGATGGTGCCATGAATGACATCAGCCAGGTTAATTGTATCTCGTATGGACGTATAGCTTGCTTTGATCGCAATGTATACCGGGTCTAACGCATGAATCAAAATTCTCCCGGGCGAGCTTGCGAAGTTCGAGCCGGCTTGCAGCAGCGCCTCAAAATGCGACTGGCACGCTCCCGCAATGACGACAAGGCCGTCGCGGTTCTTCTCATACTCCCGTGCTACGCGGACCGCATTATAGAAGCTCTGCGAGTTTTTATAGCTGCTTAGGCTGTGCAGATCGGCTTCCAGCCTTGTTTTCAGCACACCGTCATGTCCCGTAATGACCACAATGTCCGGCTTCACTTGAGGCAGCAGCCGGTAAAGCAAATCAGCCATCTGTGCTTCATGCGCATGCACGCCATGTGCCGGCACGTTCATCGTCTGGTACAGCTGCATGCTTTTACGCAAATAATTGCCGTCACCGTCCAAATGCAGCACTTTGCCGGGCACCTCGAAGAAAGGCTGGCTTTGTGGCATCGCATGCCGAATATCCGCCTTCACCTGAACGGCCATTTGCTCATGCTGCTGACGTATGCGGCTGAGCGAGTCGTTTACTTTCACTCGAACCAGCTGCGTAGCTTTTTCTTTTTTTGGATCGCGAACAACCGATAAATCAGGAATCGGTGCATCCGCAAGCAATCGGTAATCCGTGCCTTTCAACAGGGCATGATGCGTTCGAACAGCTTCTACGCGGAATAGCACGTCACCGCCATACGATTTGCGGACGACCAGCTCCCCTTGCTCCATAGGTAAATCACCTCTTCGTCTATCCTATGGGCATAAGGCGTGTAGTGTGCGCAAAAAACAAACGGGCGCCCCGAGGCCATTGCCCGGCGGCGCCCATCTTTATTTAGCCTTTCCAGCCCGCTTCCAAAAATGCACGGCTGATCTTGGCGAATTCCTCCAGCGACAGCGTTTCACCCCGCCGCGCAGGATCGATCGCAAGCCCCTGCAGCAGCGTTGTAAGGGCCTCCCGCTGTTCTTTGCCCACAAGCGCCGTCAAATTGTTGTAGAGCGTCTTGCGGCGCTGTGCGAAGCTGGCCTGCACGACGCGGAAGAAATGCGCCTCGTCGGGCACATCAACAGCCGGCTTGTCCCGCAGCGCAAGCTTAATGACAGCCGAATCTACATTCGGCTGTGGAATAAACACCGTATGCGGAACGGTGCAGACGAGCTTCGGCTCGCAATAATATTGCACAGCTACGCTAAGGCTGCCATATTCCTTGCCGCCTGGCTTTGCTGCCATCCGCTGCGCTACTTCCTTCTGGATCATGACGACGATGTTTTCCAGCGGCAGGCGCTCTTCCAGCAGCTTCATCAAAATCGGCGTCGTCACATAGTAAGGCAGGTTCGCCACGACGCTAACGCCCGTTACGCCGCTGAAGCGCTCTTCGAACAGCTGCTTCAGGTCGAGCTTAAGCACATCGCCGTGCACAATGCCCACATTTGCTTCGCCTTCGAAAATATCATGCAAAATCGGAATGAGCCGATTGTCGATTTCAACAGCCGTCACCGTTCCCGCAACTGCAGCAAGGCGCTGCGTCAATGCTCCGATACCAGGGCCGATCTCAAGCGCGCCTTTTGTCTCGTCAAGCTCAGCTGCGCTGACAATATTATTTAAAATATTTTGGTCGATGAGAAAGTTTTGTCCCAAGCTCTTCTTAAAGGAGAACCCGTACTTCGCAATAATTTCCTTCGTGCGTTTAGGCGTGGCTACCTCTGCGGCCTTAACTGCGCCTTTATTCAAGCTTTGTTGCTCCGTCATACGCCTTCGTCACCCCTGTTCCTGTTGTTCCATGGCTTGCAGCGCCTTCTCAAACTCTTCGCGCGTAATGCAGAAGCTCGTGCAGCGCTTGTAGAACTGCTTCCCGTTCGCATAGCCGATCCCCAGCAGCTTACCCATAACCAGCCGCCGCTTTGCCGCTTCTTCATGCACAATTAAGCCAGCTGCCATCAGATCGTCCCATGTAATGGCCCCGACGCTCTCAGCCGTTTCTGTACGCACCTCCGAGAGCGCCTGCCTAATCGCATCAGGCGCCGCGTTCTCAATGCCGATATCCCCTTTATAAGAGGCCAGCTCCTGCGGTAAAAAAGCATGCTTGCAGCCCGGCACGCGCTGAGCGACAATTTTACGAATACGCTCTCCTGCATGATCCGGATCTGTAAATATAATAACGCCACGGCGCTCCTGTGCCAGCGCAATGCGCCGCAGCACATCCTCGCCAATGGCCGATCCATTCGTCTCAATCGTATCGGCTTCAACAGCCCGCTTAATCGCTACCGTATCCTCTTTGCCTTCTACTACAATCATTTCCTTGATCACATCGAACAATCCTTTCACAAAGGGAAACTTATCAAGCTCATATTTCATAAATTCCATAAAAAATGGGCGATTGCTGCAACAACAACCCGCTCATTTGCGTCTGTTTTATTATAACCCCAATTAGCCATTCAAGCGAATCTGACGCAAACAAAAAGAAGAGGCAAGGCCTCTTCCGCATCCAGTCATATTTAGCTTATGATTGCGATAAACTAGAGCACAATCCATAAAGAACTGCTACTAATTAGCTAAGCGATGGCTTGTTAGGACCAATCACATAAACGGTAAATCCTTTTTTCTTACCAAATTTATTCGCTTGCTTTTCACTGTCAAAATAAACATCGATCTTATTGCCCTTGATCGCACTTCCGGTATCTTCAGCACGGCGGAAACCAATGCCCTCGATATACACCCACCAACCGAGTGGAATGATATCCGGGTCAACGGCAATTGTCCGTCCTTCCGATACTTTAGCGCCAGATGCCGTAATTCCGTAGTCAGGATGTCCTTCGCTCTTGCCCGTAGAAGCTAAGCCAGCTGAATAAGCCGTCAGGGTGACGTTGCTGAGCACTTTTTTGGATGTGAGCGTTGTGCCGTCTACCGTTACATTGTTGCTGGTTGTCGCTGTCGACAGCACAGTAACTTTAGGCTCCGGCTTTTTCGTACCGACTGCAACGACCTGATTGACCGCAACCGTTTCGACTACCTTGTCTACCACTTTCTTGGAAACAAGTACACCATCTTCAAACTGCTTCTCAATTTTGATCGTTACGACGCCTTCTTTGCCCGTCTGCACAACCTTCTCCTTGCCTACTTCCAGGTTCGGATCTTCCTTCTTCACAATGGTGAACGGCGTTGTGCTGGACGACTTGCCTAGCTTCGTATCGACGCGAATGACTGTTACGGTCATATCCGCGCTGACGCCCGAGCCAAGCGAAGGTAATACTTTATCATCATCTTCAACAGGAATATTTAATTTCTTTATCGCTGCCTGCACGGTTTTCTCTGTCGTGTACACCGTTGATGTTTTGCCATCAGCTTTTACAAGTAGCGGTACCGCATGCTTAATTTCAAAGCGGTCCCCATCCTTTACTGCCGTATTCAGAGGTACAGACACCTCGTCATGCGGGCCAATTGTAATAGCTTGTTCATCCAGTAGGCGTTGCAGGACCCATTGTTTCGTTGAAACAACAGTTTCTTGTCCATTCACTACTACGGATACGCTTTTGTCAGCCGATCCGTACAACAACACCAAAAACATGAAAGTCATAGCGATTGAGATCGTAGTACTCAAAAGAATCAAACGCAAGTTTTCACGCTTCCATCGCAATGCGAAAGACATGCTGGATGATCGTTTCCCATGGGTCTCACTTGCTTGAATAATGCCCACTTCATCGGTCCTCCTTCATAGCCCCGCCGTCGAATTACGCATGATACCATTGACGCGACTATAGTATATTGGCGTGCTTCTAGCACGCTCCAGTATATTTCCTCTGCAACCTCCTAGATTTACCCTATGACGACGGTTTACCCAATATTCAAAAATAAAAAGAAAGCCCGTCGACAGAGGATCTGTATCGTGGCTTCCCGGGAACGTCAAAATAGACTATTCAGGAATGGTGGATGCACGAGGTTGATCACTCTCTATAAACGCTTACGAGGTTAGCTGTCGGGTTCGGGCAAGAGAGCTGCCCTATCGTCGGAAGAATGCTCATGGCAATCCCCGCCAAATTCACCCCTAGAAGAAATTCAATGCGCGTGCAATGTGATCCGCAAATTCCTCACAGCATCGTGCCTGGTTCCCCCGCTCTCCAAAGTTCGAAGATTAAGCGCAAACTGGAAATCCAATACAAAAATTTAAAGCTCTGAAATGAATCATACCTTCATCTGAGCCTAATTGTAAAGATCAGATAAAAACCGATTTAAGCGAAATTTTAGGATATTTACGGAAAAGAGAGTCTATTTCAGCATGAAAAATTAGTTTTATCGCCGGAAAGGTCACTTATTCTCGTTTTTAAAGCCGTTTTTACACAATTCCGAAACATTTTTTACCGTTTTCGGTCGTCAAATTGGCGATTTCGGCTACCGATTTTCCTAATATTTCTGCTGCCGCTTCCGCAACGAGCGATACATAAGACGTCTCATTTCGTTTCCCTCGGAATGGATGAGGGGTCAAATATGGGGCATCCGTTTCGATCAAAATTCGGTCACTCGGAACCATCGCAAGCACCTCTTTTGGCACCCTTGCATTTTTGAATGTAAGCGGTCCCCCGAACGATATATAGAAGTTCATATCGAGGCATTTTTGAGCCGTTTCTGGACTGCCGGAAAAACAATGCATAATGCCTCCGACCTCAGAAGCATTTTCCTCCTTCAGCAGCTTGACAATATCTTCATGGGCATCGCGGTTATGAATAATAATTGGTTTTTTCAGCTTCTTGGCTAAGCGAATTTGCTCGCGAAATACGCGGTGCTGGACATCTTTAGGAGACGTATCCCAGTGGTAATCTAGTCCGATTTCCCCAATAGCTACCACTTTAGGATTAGAGCAAAGCTCTTCAATCCATCCCAGATCCTCCGGCAGCATGTCGATGCTGTCAACGGGGTGCCAGCCAACTGCTGCATAGATAAAATCATATTTTTCTGCCAGCGCAAGTGTTGTTGGAATCGTTTCCCGATTGAAACCAATATTAACCATTAAATCCACCCCTGCCGCACGCGCTCTTTCGATAACAGCTTCGCGGTCTTCGTCAAAATGCGGGGAGTCCAAATGTGTGTGCGTGTCGAATAAAGAAATCATAATTGAGCAAGCTCCTTCTATATTATAGTCTAAGGTGAAACGGTCGAAAGCCGTCCTTTGGCGGCGCGTTTCAGTCCGAGAAATATAGAGAAAGTATGGCAAAATCATATACTTTCCTATATTTTAAATAACATTCGTACTTTATCGCTTAATTGATCAGCGGCAGCGCGCAGCTTCTCTTCCGGATAATACAAATGGGACTGGCCCTGATGAAGTCCAGTAATGGAACGAATGATGTCAGATTTCGTGGAAATTTCACTGACAGTCTCGTAGCTGTCCATTAACAAAATCGGCGTCTTTTCTTCTTTTCCGCCTTTTTTCGTATCAGGCTGATACACATCATACGGTTGATCAAATGGAAAATCAATTTCCATATGGTAATCCGGGTTCAACCCGATCGCTGCAAATTGTTGTCTTACTTCATTAAAGAGGCCAATATCCGGTTTATCCAGCATGATGTATTTATAGAGGCGACGCGTCAAAAAACGATCACATAGCTCCGCCAGCAGTTCATCGCTTTCTTCGCTCCATTCTATAAAGGCTGTCTGCAAATACGCCTCATCCAGCTTCAAATATTGTTTAACCCCAATTGTCCCGTCAAGCAGCCGTTTCAGCGGCTCCGGCATCCAACCAAATGTGTAGCCACCCTCATAAAGCTCCTTCGCTCTGCGAAATATTTGTCTAAGGATGATTTCCGAGCTTCTCGTCACCGGATGGAAATAAATTTGCCAATACATTTGATAGCGGGACATCAAATAATGCTCCACGGCGTGCATGCCGCTTTCTTTAACAACAATCCTTCCATTAATAGGACGGAGCACACGCAGAATACGCTCCAAATCAAAGTTGCCATAATTGACCCCTGTGAAATAAGCATCCCTCAATAAATAGTCCATTCGGTCCGCATCTAGCTGACTGGAAATCAAGCCGCTAACAATTGGATTCGGATATGTCTTATTAATAACAGCAGTGACATGTTCAGGAAAGTCGTCTGCTACATTTCGTAGTATACGATTGACCTCGGTGTCCTCGAGCAAAATGCTGCAGGTCCACTGCTCGTGATGCGTATCGAATACTTGCTCCAGCGAATGGGAAAATGGCCCATGACCAACGTCATGCAGCAGTGCAGCGCAAAGCGCCAATAGCCGCTCCTCCTGCGGCCAACCGGGAAAACCATTGCGTTCGAATTGGGAAATAATCTTTCTAGTAATTTCATACACGCCAAGGGAATGGGAGAATCGGCTATGCTCAGCGCCATGAAAAGTAAGATAAGAGGTACCTAGCTGCCGAATACGCCGTAATCTTTGAAATTCCTTCGTATTGATTAGATCCCATATCGTCTGATCCTGAACATAAATATATTTATGAACGGGGTCTTTAAAAACTTTCTCTTCCGATAGCTGTCGGTTCATTCAACAAATCAACTCCTTTTGTTCTCTGGTTCGACATAAAAAAGTAAAAAATATGTCGAAGAATGTCGCAAAACAGTTTCCAAAATGTCGAAGCTGTTGTATTCTATAGTAAGAGTAATATGACCTTACTATATAGTCAAACTCCCTTAGTAGCTGCAATTTTCTTCAATAATTTCAGTTGACTATTATGGGAAACGTTGGTATTATAGTAGACATAAAAAGAGAAACTATGTCGAAAAGTGACGAATACACTTTTTGATGAGAGGGGAAACAAATTATTATGATGAAGTCCACAGGTATTGTCCGTAAGGTTGATGAATTAGGTCGCGTTGTTATTCCAATCGAGCTTCGCCGTACGCTTGGTATCGGAGAGAAAGATGCACTAGAGATTTATGTAGACGGCGAGCGCATTATGTTGAAGAAATATGAGCCAGCTTGTATCTTCTGTGGTAACGCTGAGAACGTATCTTACTTCAAAGGAAAAATTGTTTGTCACATTTGCCTATCAGAAATGCCTTCACCTGTGACAAAATAAAAAAAATAGGTTATAATAACCTTATTCAACTAGTTAATTCTAACCTTTTAATACTCCTTATTGCCTTCCTGTGCTAGAACCCGGCCAGGAAGGTCTTTTTTTTCTCTATTTTCTTGTTTTTCTAGCGGTTTACTTCATTATAAACATCTCGCTTTGATAGACCACGATCTGTAGCTGCCTTTTTTATCGCGTCCTTACGTCCAAGCTCTGCTTCGTAATGCTGCACATGCTCTTCCATGCTCAGCTCCGCCCACCAAGCGGCAGCAAGCTCCCCCGTATTCTCATCTGAGCTGCTTCCTTCTATTATAAGGCAATACTCTCCCAATGGCGGATTTTCCTCAATCCAAGTGATACATTCCGTTACTGTACCACGTGCCATTTCTTCAAAACGCTTCGTCAGCTCTCGCACCATCGCGATACGACGGTCTCCTAGATGCTCCAGTATGGCATCCAGCGTCTTCCGCAAGCGATGCGGCGACTCATACAGCATCAAGGTGCCTTCCTGTGCTTGAAGCTGAAGCAGCCATTTCGCAAGCGACTTTTTGTCTCGCGGCGGAAATCCGGCGAACATAAAACGCTCCGTTGGCAAGCCTGATACAATTAAAGCCGACAATGCCGCATTCGCACCAGGTATCGGAACGACAAAAATACCCTGCTCCACCGCCTCGGCAACCAAATCTGCACCGGGGTCGGATACAGCAGGCAGCCCTGCATCGCTTACAAGGGCAATTGATTGCCCCTCTTGCAGCAATCGAATAAGCTCGCTGCCACTCGCTTGTTTATTATGTTCATGATAGCTGACAAGCCGTGTCGCAATTTCAAAATGAGAAAGAAGCTTACGTGTTTGTCTCGTATCCTCGGCAGCTATGAGATCCACTTCTTTCAACGTACGAATTGCGCGAAAGGTCATATCCTCTAAGTTGCCAATTGGCGTTCCGACTAAATATAACGTCCCGGCACCGTGTTGCTGCGGCCCGCTAAAGCTTTTTTGCACAAACATTGTTGAGCCCTCCTTCTAGCATTCCACTAGGCTAAGTATCATATACCATAATTGGCGGCAGCAGCCTAAGCTCCGGTCTGCCATCACGCATAGCCTCAATAAGCACCATATTGGCTTCGCCATTTTTATTCGGATGAATGAACTGTACCCGCTTTGGCTCCAGCTTGTACTTGCGCATCGTCTCAATAATTTCTACAAAGCGTGATGGCCGGTGCACCATGGCTACTTTCCCAGCTGGGCGCACCAGCCTTGAGCAAGCTTCGACAATATCCTGCAAGGTTCCGTGTACCTCATGCCTGGCGATCGCATAATGCTCATTTTCATTAGAGTCTCCTGCTTCAGCCGACATATAAGGCGGATTGACGGTTACCGCATCATACGTTCCATAAATCGCTTTATTCGCTGCAAAATTTCGCAAATCGGCTTCCACGATATTAATTTGCTGCTCCAGCCCATTCAGCTTTACACTCCGCCTTGCCATATCCGCAAGTCTTGGCTGAATCTCCACTGCATCAATTTGTGCTTTCGTCCGCCCTGTCAATAGCAGCGGTATTACGCCATTCCCTGTGCAAAGGTCAATGACCTTCCCTTTTTTCGGGATGCTTGCGAAGTTGGAAAGCAGCACCGCATCCGTCGAAAAGCTGAACACTTCCCTGCTCTGGATAATTCGCAGTCCGGTATCCATCATTAAATCGTCCAAACGTTCATTGATTTCCAGCTTAATCTGCTCGTCCACGACTTTCCCACTGCTCCCTTGACATAAAGATACCGTCCTCTTAGCAAGGACGGCATAGTGTTGACCGATTGCATTATTTATTTAAGAAGGATAAGCAGAAGAGACAATCGCCTTCTGTCCGCAAATGCCCATAATAGACATTGCAAATATGGAAGCCTTCATGGTAAAGTCTCGCCAAATTATCATGCCCTTCTCCTACTGAATATGCAGCTGCATCTTCGGCGGAAGTGAACAAATCGGCTGTTTCTGTCTGCTGCTCTACCTTTGTGCTTGTCCCCATCGTCTTGCCCGCAGTTGTTTTTGAAGCCCCTGCTGTCTTAACTGGCAAAGGTTCCTCCGCTTGTTGCGGGATCCGCTTCAAAATTTTGCGCAGCTGATGGTTTTCCATGCTTAACCGCTTATTCTCTTCAAGCAGTTCCTTCACTCGCAGCTTCAGATCCCCAACTTGACGATGAAACTCGCCCATTTGGGTATCAAGCTGATCCATTTGAACAAAAATCTCTTTTTTCTCCAAGTTCCCACCCCAGAGCTTCAAGCATCGTCTTGCACCTTAGCTGTAAGCATTGCGCTTGGTCGTTTGGACATGCTATGAATTGTTCTTAATACTGTCATTTCAAAATGACATCGTCTAACGGAAGTTCCTTCGGTTTCCCCGAAACTTCAAACAAGTGTACGTACACGGTCTTGGAACCAACATTGATTCCCGTTACCTTGCCTTCACCAAGTGAAGTGATAACGATCTTGCCAATCGCTGGAAGCTCTTCTCTCGAGCTTTCATAATTGTCATGCTCGTATTTCAAGCAGCACATCAAACGGCCGCATAAACCAGAAATCTTAGTCGGATTGAGCGACAAATTCTGGTCCTTCGCCATCTTGATCGATACCGGCTCAAAATCGCCCAGCCATGATGAGCAGCATAATATCCGGCCACATGGTCCGATGCCGCCAAGCATCTTCGCCTCGTCACGAACCCCGATTTGCCGAAGCTCAATCCGAGTACGAAACACGCTTGCCAAGTCTTTCACAAGCTCGCGAAAATCTACCCGACCTTCAGCTGTAAAATAAAAAATGATCTTGTTGCGGTCGAACGTGAATTCGACATCAACCAGCTTCATCTTCAGCTGATGGTCTTTTATTTTGTCTGAACAGGTTGAGAATGCAGCTTGAGCAGCAGAACGATTCTCCTCTACAACCTTCGCATCTACGTCGCTGGCAATTCGTATAACGCGCTTTAACGGAAGGACAACATCCGATTCACCGACTTGCTTCTGTCCAACCACTACTTTGCCATACTCGATCCCCCTGGCCGTCTCAACAATGACATGCTGGTCCTTGTCAACGGGATGCAGGGCTGGATCAAAGTAATAAATCTTACCCGCCTTCTTAAAGCGGACACCCACGACATTATACAAGGATTTAGCCCTCCTGTAAGTTTACCATTAATTGCTCTAAAGCGAGTTGAGCAGATACATTCGACCTAATACGCTTGCTTGCTTCGAGTGTATGCTCCATGCAAGCGACCCAGCCTTCCACTGGCCGGCTGAATGCATGCTTGCTTATCCATTCCAACTGATCTATATATACAATATCTTCTTGCCTTCCGGCCTGAAATTTAATCATGTCCTTGAACCATAATACAAAAAGAGATAACAGCAGCTGCGGATCTTCACCAATATCCTTCTTAATGAACTGCTGCTGGACGGTAATCATTGCCGCGGTGAATCGGGTCAGACTGTCCTTCCCTAATTGTATCACTACGTTTCGGATTTCTGCAAACTGATTCTGCTGGATGATTTCCCTAGCACCGTCCAATCCCGAGCTCAGCTGTACGGCTGCGCGAGCAAGAATGGAGGGCAGTCCTTCATTTGTTAACGTTTGAAGCATCTCGGCGGAAGACATCGGGAGGAACGGCACCCACTGTGTGCGCGAGCGAATGGTCGGCAGCACAGCTTGTCCATTATCGGTTATCAATATCGCTACAACAGGGGATAGCGGCTCCTCCAAAAATTTGAGTAGACTGTTCGCCGCTTGAAGTGTCATCGTTTCTACTCGCTCAATCATATATACTTTGCGTTTCGCCCCGCTGCCCCGAAGCCCAAGCTCCCGCTGCAGCTCGCGAATTTGATCAATCTTGATCGACTGGCCTTCCGGAGCGATCCGAATCATATCCTGCTGATTGTTATTATCAAACTTGCGGCACTCCAGGCAGTGCCCGCAAGCATCATCGCCACCGCTCGTACAGAATAAGGCTTTAGCGAAAGCTTCCGCCATCGCCATTCTGCCACTGCCCTTCGGCCCATAAAATAAATAAGCATGCGATACTTTACCGCTTTGCAGCGCATGCTGTAAAATACGCTTCGCTTTCCATTGACCGGTTAGCTGCTCCATGCTCATAAGCTCAAAAATTCCTTCCTCGATCGTAACCTTCCCAATCTAAAACAATAAATTAATCAGCATGCCGCGCACTTCACCGATCCGGGCCAGCAATTCAATACGCCCTTCTTCGGTCTCCAGCAGCTCCTCCGCCATATTAACGAGCTCTGCATCAATCTCGTCAAGCAGCTTATAGCGCTTCGTACGGCCCCGGCGGTCAAACCCTCTAAGCTCTTTAAGCCCGATGCCGCGCCTAACGGTATCCTCCAGAAACTTCTTGACCATTTGGCGGTAAAGCTTTAATTCCCGCACCGTCATTACTCTGGATAAATGGTCACCCTGTCTATGAATGTCCTGCAGCTTCTGCTGCAATTGCTCTTGTGTCCGCTGTGCTTCCTGCTGAACCATAACATCGCCGAAGCTCTTCATCTGCGGCTGCTTGGAAGCTAGGTCGTTACTTGCGCGATTCGCCCCAAGCGGACGAAACCCTGGATCAATTTTCATCCGTTATCACGTCCAATCAGAAATGTTCAAAGCGTTCTACCGGAACGACGAATACGGCAGCGCCACCCACTTGTACTTCTACCGGGAAAGGAATATAAGAATCCGTTGAGCCGCCGATTGGCGATACAGGCGTAACTAATTGATCGCGCACTTTGCAGTTGGTTTTGATTACTTGAAACACTTCGTGCACACGCTCATCTTCAATACCAATCATAAACGTTGTATTGCCAGCGCGCAGAAAACCGCCCGTACTTGCCAGCTTCGTAGCCCGAAATCCTTCTGTCACAAGCGCATTCGACAAACGGTTGCTATCCTTATCCTGAATAATCGCAATGACTAATTTCATCCTGATTCCTCCCATTATTCGTTATCCTTTAAACGCAAGCTCTAACCTTGCTCTAGTCCAAAACGCTAGATTTTGCCCTCTATTGCGGCCAAAACCTCTTTCAGCACCATATCCGGCTCCTGATTTGCATCAACTCGGACTATTCGCTCAGGGAACCTCTCAAGCAATATAAAATAACCTTCCCTGACTCGCTCGTGAAAAGCGATTTCCTCCAAATCAAGCCGATTAATCTCACGCTCATCCGATTGTCCAATACGGGCAAGACCTACCTCTGGCGTCACATCCATGTAGATTGTGAGCTGCGGCATCGCCCCTTCAATCGCAAACTGATTAATCGACCATACCTCTTCCATGCCAAGTCCACGCGCATGTCCCTGATAGGCTAGGCTGCTGTCCACGAAACGGTCGCAAATGACAAGCTTGCCTGCTGTAAGTGCTGGCATGACCTTCTCTACAAGATGCTGTCGTCTTGAAGCCGCATACAAGAGTGCTTCTGTCCTGGCATCCATTGCGGTATGATTCCGATCCAAAATGACTGACCGGATTTTCTCCGCAATAGGGATGCCTCCCGGCTCACGAGTGGTCAACACTGCTTTGCCCTGCTGCTGCATCGTATGCGCAAGCTGCTCGATCAGTGTAGTTTTCCCCGCCCCTTCGCCGCCTTCTATTGTAATAAAAATACCCTTATTCAACGGTTCGTAACTCCTAATCTATGAAACTGAATTTTCAGCGTAATGCTTACTTCCATTTTAACAAAGCGACTTTCCCTTGTATACGAGCTTTTGCCGCTTAATCATATTTATTCCATGATTGCAATGGATTGCATGGCTGAATCTACCGCACCTTGGAACTTCGCTCCACTGCTAGCAAGCTCTATAATATAGCCCAGCATTTCCGCAGTAAGCAGTTCACCCGGATATACAATAGGAATGCCCGGCGGATATGGAACGACCATCTCTGCCGCCCTGCAATTTACCGCATCCTCCAGCTTCACTCTTACCACAGTCCCTTTACTCACTCGTGAAAAGGCAATTGGTTCTACCGATTCTGGTAAGAACAGCGGGTTACCAGCTCTTGCAAGCGGTTGTTCAGCTATTACCCGTCCTTTAGATGCGATAATCATCTCCACTGCCTGACAAGCTTGAATGAGACGATCGGCATCCTCAAACTGAATGCCCATCCCTAGCAAAAGCACGACATGGCGCATATCTGCCATTTCTGCCCAGCAGCCCTGCTGTTCCAGCAGCTTCAATATTTCAAAACCGTTTAATGCCCCCGTTCGATCCCATAATACAATTCGCAATGGATCTAATTGATTGTAAGCGGGTTTTGCGGCTAGCCTATCATCGCCTTGCTTCAATATCTCAATTGCCGCACAGCACTCTTCCATTCCTTTACGCAAATATGCAGCAACAGCTAGTGCATCTTCAAACCAGTCAGCGCCCGACGCCTCTATCATTGCACGGGAAATATCGAGCGAGGCCATAATGGGAAAAGATGGACTAGAGCTTTGAATCGTCGCTAAAGCTTCTCTAATGGCGGTCCTGTTAAGAAACTCACCCTGCACATGAAGCATCGCTCCCATTGTAAGCGCGGTGAGTGTTTTATGAGTGGACTGCACAACGGCATCTGCTCCAGCCGCTATCGCTGAGCCAGGCAGCTTGGGATGCAAGCCATAATGGGCGCCGTGTGCTTCATCAACAAGCAGCAGCATGCCGCACTGATGAATCGCATCAGCATAAGGTTGTAGGTTCATGCTCATCCCATAATAATTCGGATTATTCAGAAATACAGCTTTCGCCTGCGGGTATAAGTCCATCATCATCTTTACCTGCGCTAGAGAAGGCTGCGTTGCAATTCCGGTAGGCTCATCTATTTGCGGCATTATAAATACGGCCCTTGCACCCGCGAGCTTCAAACCATTAATGACCGACTTATGGACGTTGCGCTGTACGAGAATATAATCGCCAGGTTCACATACAGCCAGCAGCATAGCTAGATTGCCAGAGGTGCTTCCTCCCACGAGAAAAAAGCTTTCCTCCGCGCCAAAGCAGCGTGCTGCCAAGCCTTGCGCTTCGGCAATGGCCCCCTCAGGATGATGCAAATCATCTGTAGCGGACAGTTCTGTCACATCCAGCCTCATAATCGCTGTAAAAGTCTCTTTCATTGCTTTTATAAAATCGGACTCCCGCCCTTCGCCTTCGCGTTCGGGCTTATCTGGCCCAAATGCCTGACCGTAGCGATGCCCGGGTACGTGAAAGCTAACCGGCTGCGAATCTGTATGTTTAAGCAGCATTTCATATAATGGAGCATGTACATGTTGCATCAAAGTGAGCCGTTCCTTTCGCTATAAACTTAAATCTATTTTAATGGATTTGAACAAGCGTAAACGGCTGCCGCTGTCCTCAGGCGGTAAAACTACCGTTTCGCTGGAGGAATATAAGCCGAATATTAGGAAAAAACTTATACATTCTTATATTTCAAGAAAAAAAGAGCGAATTCTATAGGTAGAGTTCGCTCAAGCGTTTTTTTCAACGAAGATTTGCTTCATCTGATGGATAAAGAATGGATATTTAGCATCTTTAACGTCGGTCTGCACCATTTCTATTTCGCATGATTGGCATATAAATTCAGTAACGATGCGAATTCCTTCACCTTCGGCTTTATGTTCGCCGCATATAATACAATGAAGCTGATGATTTTCAAGCATTTGAATCCCGCCTTTCATCCCAACTCTATAGCTACTATTATGGCATATATTCTAGCTTTTTAAACTTGTTTCATAGCCCATTTCAAATATTTATATATCGTATGCCGCCAGAGCCCAGATGGTGAATACAAAATTAGCCGTGTGCTATCGCGGGAAAGCTCTAATTAACCGATATATATAGGGTAGGCTTGAACGTTATGGAAGGGATGTTAGAAAGATGCGTCAATCATTATCTGAGCAGCAAGCTGCAACGATTTATCAATACCAGCTCGTTAAACGTAAAATCATTAGGCCTGAGCTTGTCCAAAGCCATATCCTTATTGCCGTTATATTCGTCGCCTTTCAGCTTCTTATGTATGGTAGAGATGGACTTTTCAGCTGGTTGTTCGGCTTTGCTGTCATTCAAGTCATTCACCTGATTATATTGCTGCTGACCTTTATCCGAGTAGAAGAGGCAGCTGATCGCCGCTGGGTATGGGGTATTACGCCACCTTGGTTCGGCTTTAAGCCTGCAAACGATATTAAGCTTCAGCTTTTCCGCCGCGTACACCGCCAGTTGTTCTGGATAGGCCTTTGTGGCACTGGCATCTTATATCCATGGATTTCGGAATCGCTTATGATCAGCATCATCTGTTGGCATTTGTGGCTCATCGTTCCGCGCCTCCTGTTGTCCGTCGCTTTTCGCAAACAAAAAAAAGAAGGCATTCTCCGCCTTGGAAAATACGAAGCCTCGTACTACCATCGTTAACTGGCTATCCTATATTGCAAATAACTATAATTATGAAAAAGAAGCTGTTCCTCAGTCATTAGTGGAGGAACAGCTTCTTTAAATGCATATTTAACCTTAAATTCAATGGTTACAAATTAAAAACGAAACAAAAAACCTGCCGCAAACTGCGGCAGGCTTCTCGTGCTTGGCGACGTCCTACTCTCCCAGGACCCTGCGGTCCAAGTACCATCGGCGCTGGAGGGCTTAACGGTCGTGTTCGGGATGGGAACGTGTGGTTCCCCTCCGCCATCGCCACCAAACGGATAGAACGGGTATTGCTACCCTGAAAACTGGATGCGAAAGACAAATCATGAAACTTTAGCGTGTTGTTTAGGATAAGCCCTCGACCGATTAGTATTCGTCAGCTGCACGCATTGCTGCGCTTCCACCCCGAACCTATCAACCTCGTCGTCTTCAAGGGGTCTTACTAATTGGGAAATCTCATCTTGAGGGGGGCTTCGCGCTTAGATGCTTTCAGCGCTTATCCCGTCCGTACTTGGCTACCCAGCGGTGCTCCTGGCGGAACAACTGGTACACCAGCGGTACGTCCATCCCGGTCCTCTCGTACTAAGGACAGCTCCTCTCAAATTTCCTGCGCCCGCGACAGATAGGGACCGAACTGTCTCACGACGTTCTGAACCCAGCTCGCGTACCGCTTTAATGGGCGAACAGCCCAACCCTTGGGACCTACTTCAGCCCCAGGATGCGATGAGCCGACATCGAGGTGCCAAACCTCCCCGTCGATGTGGACTCTTGGGGGAGATAAGCCTGTTATCCCCAGGGTAGCTTTTATCCGTTGAGCGATGGCCCTTCCATTCGGTACCACCGGATCACTAAGCCCGACTTTCGTCCCTGCTCGACTTGTAGGTCTCGCA